>DATCGK010000425.1:0-4030 GCA_036508975.1 Candidatus Limnocylindrales bacterium | reverse complement strand
TGCTGCGTCCAAGCCGCGTCGCCCGCGATGCCTGCCCTACCGGCCTCGCTCGATGTCGAGCCCGGCGATGCTCGCAGCGCGGAGCGCGGTTCCGAGACAACCTAGCCAGAGGCCGTTACCAGCCCCTTATCTGTGAGGTCTTCCGGGGCGGGCTGACGGGTAATGCCACCACTCTGGAACGCCACCACTCTCGCGTGCTCAACCAGTGGTGGCGTTCGTGCGTGAGTGGCCCCGATGGAACCTCGGTCAAGGACGAACCGTGTTGCATCGTTCTCGTGGTCGTTGCAGGCTCAGGGCGAGGCGACTGACAAGGCGCGGGAAAGCGTCCGCCACCCCGATGACGCCTTCGGGATCGCCCCGGTCAACGGCGGCTCGACCCTCCGGCACCAGCCCCCTCGACGCCCACAGCGGCCCACGGCAGGCGACCTTGGCCGAGCGGTACATGTCTCTGCCACCAGCCTGCGAGGAGGCCGCATGGGCCTCCTACGGGCGGCACGGGGCTCGGCGACGGCTGGAGTTGGCTGCTCGCGCACGAATGACGCGCCGTGGTCGGGCCGCTGGCCCTGTGCGCCCGGAACGGGCGGCTGCTGGGCCGGGGACCAGTTGGAGTACCGTCCGCGATGAACGGCGTCGGCGTTCGTGGCCACTCCGAGAGGTGGGTCGTGCGACTCGGCATCCGGACCATCCCGTGGTGTCTCGCGGCAGCGGGACTCGGCATTCCCATGCTGGCCGGTGGCTTCGCCGGATGGCCGTACGTTCTCATGTGGGCCATCCTGCTGATCGTGCCATGGATCGTGACCCGAGACCAATCCGAAAGCCGACGTGAGCGGCTCGTCCTCCCGACATTCCTGCTGCCCGTGCTGCTCGTCCTCGGCTTCCTCGGAGGCTGGTATCTCATCCCCGCCGACGTCGCGTGGCTGCTGATCGAGTTCGGCGATAGACGCGGCAGGAACGCGCTTCCGCACACAGCGGCTTCGTAGCAAGCGAGGAGAAGTACCGATGATGCGCTATGGCTGGGGCTGGGACGGCGGGGGCGGCGGGTTCTGGCTGCTCATCGGCCTCCTGCTGTTGATCGCGCTCGTCGTCCTCGTCGTCTGGGCCGTCATGCACCTCTCGCGCAGCGGACGGGCGGTGACGCATGACCCCTCGCGTCCGACGCCGAACGAGATCCTCCGCGAACGGTTCGCCCGCGGCGAGATCACCGCGCAGGAGTTTGAGGACGCCAAGAAGGTGCTCGGCCCGGACCGCTGACCACCGGTCACGTCTCGGTCCGCCTCGACGTTCGCCACGAGAGTCCCCAAGGCGGCCCACACGCCCCTGGCGTCCGCCCGAGCGCGGCGCTCCGCGTCATCGTCACGCTCATTGCCCATGCCGACGCATTCGATCGATCCACGCATCGACGAGTGGCGGCAGCACCCAGCGGTCTAGCAGGACGCCGGTCACGACGCCCGACAGGAAGGCGAGGGCGAGATCGACCTCGCTCATCAAGCCCTCGTGGAGTTGACGGCGCGGACTTACCCGAGGTCGCGACAGGCAGGGGAGCCCGGGAGTCGGTGTGGATCAGACCAGCGCGCCGTCATGCCCCCAAGCGTGCGGGCGGCGGTCCGCGGTTTCTATTCGACCGTTTGGGCCATGGACTCCCTGGTCTGAACACTCGCCACGGCGTCTTCGCGGGCGAGCGTCGCCCTACGGCCCGACGATTGTGAGGGCGGCCTGCGGGCTGGCCGGGCTCGTGTCGAGTGGCCCGCCGGGGTCCATGTCCCAGTGCAGGATGGCTGAACCGGGCACGGCGTTTGCGGGGACCGGCAGGTGTACCTCGAGCGTGACGCCGGCCCCGGGTGCCAGTGCCGGCCCGATGGCGGCGCAGTTCAGCAGCAGGAACTGGACGGTGGGCAGCTTCAGCGCCCGACCGCCGACGACCAGGTTCTCGGAGTAGGTGGGGCAGGGGTTGAGCGGGGCGGCCTGGGTCCCGAGGTTCGTGAGCGTCACGTAGTAGACGAGGTCGGCGCCGGCGGTGGCCGACGACGGCACGGAGAGCACCGCCGATGCTGGCTGCGGCGCAGACGCACTTGCCTCCGGCGCGACTGGCGTAAAGGCGTAGGCCGTGAAGGTGGACGCGGCGGATGGCGCATCGCAGCGCGGCACGCCGCCGATTCCAGGCCCGGGCGACGTCGGGCCGGCGTCGATGGAGGCTCCCCCCGAGGGAAGGGTGACGACAAGGGACGTGACGACCGGGGTCGTGGCGCGGCACCAGTTCGACCACAAAAGGAACGCCCCTGCGGCTCCGCCTGGCTTGAGGAGGACCGGGCCGGCGATGACACTCGGGTCGCTGCTGCCATCGCTGGGCTCGCCGTGGTAGGTGATCGGCTCGACGATCGTCTTGGCGGAGCGCAGCTCGACGAGCCGCGGGCTGCCCTCGAGGACGCATGGCTTACCGGCGTTCGTCACAGTGAGCCAACCGAGCATCTGGCCGCCTCCTCCCTGCCACCCGGCGGACGCGGTGAGGTCGCTGGGAAGACAGGTCGGCGTCCCCGACGGGATCGCGACGGGCGTCGGCGACGGGGCCGTGAAGGCCGTCTGATCGAGCCACGGAACGATCGACCCCGAGGGCCTCGGGTTCGCCGTGCTGAGGCCGGGCAAAGGAGTCGATGAGGTCGTTGGGGACTGGCCCGGCGTCCCCCCGGGCGACTCCGACGGCGTCCTCCCGGGCGACACCCCAAGCCGGAGACCGCTGCCCCACCCGAGGACTGCGACCATCACGACCGCAACGGCCAGCACTGAGACGGCTTGGAGTGCGCCACGCCATTTCGGCTGCGGGCGCCTGGGCTGCTCGGCCCCGAGCCGGTCCATTGCGTCGTGGAGGCTGCTCGGCGCTGGCGGCAGATTCAGGCCACCGAGGTCCTCGCGCAACCTGCGGTCGAGGTCGTCGCTCATCGGGCGTCCTCCGCGGCGGCCTCGACCCCATCAAGGGCCGCCCTCATGTGCCGAAGCGCGCGATGCAGTCGCGACTTGACGGTGCCGAGGGGCCAGCGCAAGCGGTCGGCGATGCCCTCGAGCGTCACCCCGCCCCAGTAGTGCAGGACGACGACGATCCGCTGGTCCGCGTCGAGGCCCCGCATCGCTCGGGCGACTTCGTCGCGGTCGATCACGGCCTGGAACTGGTCCATGGCGGGTCCGGTCGCCCCATCAGCGAGGACGATGAACCGAACGACCTTCCGCCGCCGCATGCGATCGCGGCAGACGTTGACGAGGATCCCATCGAGCCAGGCGTCCACTCGCGACGGATCGCGCAGCGAGGCCGCTGAACGCCACGCGCGGACCATCGCCTCCTGCGTCGCGTCTTCGGCATCGGCGGCATTGCCCAGCAGGAGGCCGGCCAGCCGATAGCGGCGGTCAACCCCCGCCCGAGCAGACGCCAGGATGTGCATCTCTGCGTCTAAGCGCGGCCCGGTCAGATCGATCTCCCCCATTTCACGCGTAAAGACGAGCGCGGAAGCTCTCATGGTGTCCGTATAGACGAATGCCGGTGCGATACGGTTCTCGGGGGTTCGCCGCCGGCGCGTTGCCTGCCCATAGGATCGACGCTTTCAGCCAGCGTCGCCTCGCTCAGGGCGCTTCGCGTGGAGGCGCGCCCGCCACCCAATCTCGGGCGCCGTCGGCGGCGTGTTCGGGCGAGGCCCGCACCGCCTCTACCAGGTGCTACTCCTCCGACAGTGCCGTGCCCTCGGGCTCAGGGAGGCGCGGGGCCAGGATCCACACGAGCTGCGCCGTGGTCGCCGCTCCCACTTCCCGCTAGGCGGGCTGGTCGGCGGTCCACCGGAGGACGTCACCCGGCTGGCAATCGAGCACCCGGCAGATCGAGTTCAGGGTGGAGAACCGGATGGCTCGGGCACTCCTGACCCGTTGCGCGACGATTCTCGCGCGCTACTTGGAGCCTGCGAGACAAGCCACCGAAGGCCGTGTGTCCGAACCCCCTCCACCGCAAGTCCCCCTGGGCGCGGCGGGCTGACGGGTCAGTCGCAGGGCTTCG
>DATCGK010000424.1:0-2432 GCA_036508975.1 Candidatus Limnocylindrales bacterium | reverse complement strand
AAGCCGCTGCAGACTTCAGCGTGATCATCGTGGTCGCCGTCAACGTCACTACCGGGCGTCGTCGCGTTCTCACCGCCGAGCGACGCAAGGGCCTCGATCTCGGAGCCCAGATCGAACTGCTCGTCGAGCTCTGCCGCCGCTATCGCGTCGACGTGGGCGTCGTCGAGAAGAACGGATTCCAACGCTGGCTGCTCGACGAGCTGCGCCGCTGGCCGGACGTTCGCGAGCGGATCCACGGCTATACCACGGGGCGGGAGAAGAACGATCTCATCGACGGGGTCCTGGGCCTCAAGCTCAAGCTTCGCGCGAACCTGTGGGTCGTGCCCTGTGGCGACGACGAGTCACGCCGCTTCGCCAGGGTCTGGCAGGCGGAGATGAGCGCGTTCGGCTGGACCGACGGGCGCCTCGCCGGCTTGGGCGACCACGACGACACGGTCATGGCGACGTGGTTCGTCGAACTCGCGATCCGCTACGCGCTCGACCTGCTGGCCGCCGCGCCGACCGAGGAGATCGTCACGCTCGAGGACCTCGGGATCCCGCGCTACCGCATCAGTCCAGATCTTGACGCAGCCGACCGGCTCGGGCGGATCGACGGCTGGGACGACGGCCCGTTCGCAGGATGGCCCGCCCTGGACAACGACTGACCACGGTCCCTGGTTCGACCATCGCGGGCGAGGATGCCGTCAGCGAGGTCCGCTCCGCCGTGATGCGCCCGACGCCTCGCCTGGCGTGATTGGCGCGCACCGCTCGGTGTCCGTGAAGACGTCTACACGCAACCTGTGTGCGCTGCTGCCATTCGGACGACTCAACACGGCCGGACCCCGACGCACCCCGGACTCCACCCTCCGTGTGCCTTTATGCAGAACCCCCAGCCACAGCTCCCGCCTCCTCGTCGTGCCGATCACCCAGGGCCTCGCGCAGGCCTCGCGCGACCCCGCGCGCGACCGCGTCCTCGATGGCAGCCAGGACGTCGGGCGCGAGACCCGCGGGCTCTGCGATCGGGCGCTCCAGGTCGATCCCATAGCGCGCCGCGAGCTCCTCGGGCGGGACCGAGAGGAGGCGCGAGAGGTTCGGTAGGACCGAGCGGGACGGGCGTCCCCGCACCGTCTCTGACTCCCAGTTGGCGACAGCCGCGCGCGACAGGCCGAGGACGCGGGCGAGCTCGCCCTGGCTTCGGTAGCCCGCGCGCAGGCGTGCTCGTCGGAACCAGGTCGCGGCGCTCTCACTCACGCCCCACATCCTACCAAGCCCGTCAGCGTCTGACGATATCGGTTGACAATCCGTGGGCCATGTGTCAGACTCTGACCATCACAACGAAGCCGGCTCACCGAAGGATGACGGAGCATGTCGAACACCCCAAAGCGCGCGAATGGCCGGACGGCCGCGGCCGGGTCCCGTCCTGATGTCAGAGAATACGTCACGCACGCCACGCCCGCCGAGGTCCGTGCCACGCCGTCCACCGCCGTCGGCCTCGTCCGCGACGCCCGTCATCGCTACTCGTGGAACGGCGGGCCCCTTTACCCCTCCGTGACCACGATCCTCGGGATCAAGGACAAGCCCGCCCTCGTGGGCTGGGCGAAACGGGAGACGGCGGCCTGCGCGGTGCGCAACCTCGACGTCCTCGAGCGGATGGTGCGCAGCGGCGGACCCCAAGCAGCGATCGACTGGTTGAAGCGGATCCCCGATTACGCGCGGGACGCCTCGGCCGACCTTGGGTCGGCAGTCCATTCGGCCGCCGAGGTGATCGCCCGCGGTGAATCAGCCCCGGTCGCCGACGAAGTCCAGCCCTTCGTGGCGGCGTACCGGCGCGACTTCCTCGAGGTCTTCCAACCGCGCTTCATCGCGCGGTCGAGGCGATGGTGTGCTCCGAGCGCTACGAGTACGGCGGCACGGCCGACGCCTTCGCCGAGATCGACGGTGAGACCTGGTTGTTGGATTACAAGACCGGAGCCGGCGTGTATCCCGACACCGCGCTCCAGCTCGGCGGCCTCGCCCGGGCCCAGTTCATCGGCTACCCCGGCGACCCCACCCAGTACCCCGTTCCCTTTGCCACCCGCTTCGGCGTCCTCCACATCCGGCCAGAGGGTACGCGGCTCCTCCCCGTCGTCGTGAACCGCGAGACCGTGGCCGCCTTCCTCGACGCGCGACGCCTCTTCGGCTGGGATCAGGGCCCGGCGAAGACGGTGATCGGCGAGCCGATCACGCGCGCCGCGACATCAGCGGCGGCCTGACGCTCGGCTACAGGGTCGAAGGTCGATGCTGCGCCGCTACCCGACCCGGCACCGGCGCGGCGTTCCCCGCCCGCCGGATCCGGTCCCACCCGGCGTGCGGGCGCGGGTGCGGGCTCGCGACCGCGATTGCGTCTTCACGCGGCTCGGGATCCCCCACGACTGCTTCGGTCAGCTTGAGCTCGACCATGTGCGAGCCTCGGG
>DATCGK010000423.1:0-5147 GCA_036508975.1 Candidatus Limnocylindrales bacterium | reverse complement strand
CGTCGGGCTCTCCCTCGCCCTGCTCGCGCAGCACGAGGCTCCACCAGATGTCGAGGTTGCGGTAGAACGCGAAATGCTCGTCGAGTGGGCCGCGGGCGACGTAGTCGGACCGGCGGAAGGCCATCGCATAGCCCTCGATCGCGTCCACATCGATCACGTTCTCCCCGGCGTCGCGGAACCGGCGGAGATCGTCGGACACGATCCCGAACGGCCCGGCGACCGCGACCGTCGGTTCCTCGAGCGTGGCCACCAGCGCCGACACGAGGTCCCCCTGAAGTTCCAAGGACGTGTCCAGGAGGATCACCACGGCAGCCGTCGCCCGCCGGATCCCCGCGTTGAGGGCGGCGGCGAACCCGAGCCGGGCGCTCAACCGGAGGACCTCGAGCGTCATGCCGTCCGCCGGCGGTCCGGCAGCCTCCACGGCGGCGAGCGCCGCGACCTGAGCCGACGATGCCCCGTTCTCCACGACGATGACCTGCGTCCCGGCCGGCGCCGTCGTCGCCAGCGCTTCCAGCATCCTGGCCACGTCGTCCGGCCAGTCCGTTGCGAGCAGCACCACCGAGGCCGTCCCGGCCGCGGGCTCGTCGAGACGGGACGGCACGCTCGTGCTGGAGCCGAACCGGGTGACCTCGCCATCCGCGACGTCCGGGGGCGCAGCGCGGACGAGGTCGTACAGGGTTCCGACGTCGACGACCTTCCAGCCGGCGGCGCGGATCCGCACGAGCAGCTCGTCGGCACTCGCCCAGTCCCTGTTCCGGCGCGCGGCGGCGCGGGCGTCGGCGAGCTTGACGATGTCGTCGGGGGCGGGTTCATGGACCATGTCCCCGAGGATACGGCCGCTCGCCGCCCGATGCGCCCCTGGGACGACGGGCAGGCGTGCTCAGGCCCCGGCCGGCACCCCGATCGCGGCGGCGGCAAGCACGGTCAACGAGAGGATCCACGTGTGGGCCAGGCCGCTCCACAGGACGGAGCCGGTCCTCCAGTCCAGCCACCCGTACAGGAGCCCGCCGAACAGCGTGCTGAGCGTCTCGATCTCGGGCTTGCCAAGGTGGATGAAGGCGAACGGGAGCGTCGCCACGACCACCGCGATGGGTCCGGTCACCCGCAGCAGCGCGAACATGAGGAACCCCCGGAAGAAGAACTCCGCCGGGATGACCTCCAGGGCCGTGGTCAGGAACACGTCCAGGGCGGACGTTCCCTGCGGCGCGTAGTACGCCGCGAAGTCCGCCATGTGGATGACACCAAGCACGACGGGCGTCATCACCAGGCAGCCGCCGATCGCGATCGCGAGCCCGGCCCGCCAGTCCCCGATCACCAGGCCGTAGCGTGAGGGTCGGTCGCGCATCACGAGAAGGATCAGGAGGAGCGGGACCACGCCCTCGAGCACCAGCCGGCCGATCGCCTGCAGGCGCTTCGCGTCGGCCCCTTCGGCGCCGAATGGACCCAGCACGGCAGTGACCAGCGCGTCGATCCGCCCGTGGTAGTCGAGCAGGAGGATCAGCGCCACCGCGACGACCGCCACGGTCGCCCGTACCGGGAGCCGGAGCCCGAGGACGTTGAGCGTCCGCAGGTCGCCGGCGTTCGGCGGGTACAGGGGCGCCGCCTCCAGCCAGCGCAGCAGGCGGCCCGGCAGGGCGACGCTTTCCGCCCCCAGAGTCGTTATCGGCTCGTCCTCCCTCCCGTCCATCCCCGCAGCCTACCCGCTGGCGTGGTGGCCCCGCGCGACGCTGACGCGGTCCCGCCCGGGGGCATGCCGGCGGCCCGCGGTTCGGGCAAGATGTGTGGGTCGCCGGCGGCGCCCCAGGCGGCGTTCGATCGAGGGAGCCATGGTCATCCGAGTCCTCGTCGCCTACGCCACCAAGATGGGGTCCACACGTGAGATCGCGGAGTCGATTGCCGAAACCCTGGAGGCTGCGGGCCTGCCGGCGACTGCCGTGGCGGCCCGGGACGTGCGGGACCTGGACCCGTACGACGCCGTCATCATCGGCAGCGCCCTGTACGCGGCTCACTGGCAGCGGGACGCCAACCGGTTCGTGAGCCACCACCTCGAGGCCCTCCAGGCTCGTCCGGTCTGGCTCTTCAGCAGCGGGCCGCTGGACCAGCGCCTGGCTGCCGCGGACCTTCCGATCTCCCCCAACGCGCAGGAGATCACGGCGGGGATCAACCCGCGCGGCCACCGGACGTTCGGCGGTCGCCTCGACCCCGACTCGCCGGGCGTCGACCCACAGGTGCTCCTGACGCATCCGCTGGGCGACTTCCGCGACTGGGATGTCATCCGGGCGTGGGCGGCCTCGGTGGCCGAGGCGCTGCTGGACGAGGGCTGAGGAGCGAGCCCGCGGCTCTCAGTAGGGCGTGCGATCGCTCATCGCCCGCCACTCGTCGAACAGCGTGACGGCGGACTCGACCGACAGCCTTCGCATCGGAATGCGGCGTGACTCGAGTGGTCGACCGATCTCCTCGTAGATGAACGCGTCGTCGAAGCCGGCGGCGGCGGCATCCGCCCGCGACGCACCGTAGACGATGGCATCCACGTGGGCCCAGTACGCGGCGGCGAGGCACATGGGACACGGCTCACAGCTGGTGTAGAGCGTGCAGCCCTCGAGGAGGAAGGAACCGAGCGCGGCACAGGCGGCGCGGATCGCCGTGACCTCGGCGTGGGCGGTCGGATCGTTGGTGGAGGTCACCCGGTTGCAGCCCTCGCCTGCCACGGAACCATCGGGCGCCACCACCACGGCTCCGAACGGACCGCCGCGATGCGCTCGCATACCCTGGCGGCCTGCCTCGATCGCCAGGTCCAGGTAGGCCGCGGCGCCCGTGGGCGCGCCTGTCGGAAGAGCCATCGGTAACTCCCTGCCCGGAACTGCCGGGACGGGATCCCCGGCACGGGGCTCAAGGTGGCAGACCCCGGAACCACCGGCCAGAGGCGTTCGGCACGGCCTCTCCGCCAGGGGGCGGCACGGCCTCTCCGCCGCGGGCGGCACGGCCTCTCCGCCGCGGGCGGCAGCTACGAGTTCACCTGTGCCTCCATGAGCCGGGCCCCCGCTCATACGGTATCGCGGCGGACCGTCGCCCCGCCCGTCCACCGGCCGCCAGTCGGTCAGGCCGCCGGCAGGTACAGGTGAAACGTCGTCAGCCCGGGCTCGCTCTCGACCGAGATCCCACCTCCCGAGGAACGGGCGAACGCGGCCGCCAGCGGCAGGCGCAGCCCGGTGCCCACGTTGGCGGGCTCGGAGGTCGAGAACGGCTCGAAGGCGTGCGGCAGGAGCGATGGCGGGATGGGCCTGCCGGTGTGGGCGAGATCGATCCGCAGGTAGGATCCCGGCTCCAGGCCGGCGCGGGTAGTCGGTGGGGCGGAGGAGGACGGCCTCCTGGTGGTCCGCGCCCGGGACGAGCCAAGGTTCCACCGTCGTGCCTGCCCTGTCGGCGCTGGGCGGCAGGTAGCGCCGACGCCTCAATAGACCGGACGCCTCAGTGGCGCCGACGCCTCAATAGACCGGATGCTGAGGCCTGCCGCCGGACTGTTCGTGCGCGTCGTCGTCCCGGCCGAGCTCGGTGAAGCCGAGCAAGGGCGGGCCGGAGTTCGTCGGGGTGTCGGCCGTCGCCGCGGCCGCGGCGACGGCCTCCAGGGCCTCCTCGGTAGCCTCGTCGACCTCGACGGCGCCACCGAGTTCCGTGAGCCAGGCCGAGATCGCCGTCCCCTCGTCTGCCGGGACCAGGACGCCCACGGCCGCCTTGCCGCCCTGGATCTCCCCGCCGATGCGCTCCCGGTCGTCTGCGCTGAGGCCAAGGCCCTGGTGATGGAAGTGACCGAGGATGCCGCCGCCGACCATCCCGGCGAGCAGGGTCGGCGGGGCGACGACCGCCAGGACCAGCCCGATCCCGGCACCCTTCCCACCGCTGCGCGCGCCGAGCTTGTGCTCCTTGAGCTGGCCGGTCTCGTCGACGACGATGACACCGAGCGCGCCGAGCCTGACGTGCGGGGTTTCAGCCTCCCAGTTCTTGAGCGACGCGACGGCATCGTCCGCGGCAGCCTCGTCGGCGAAGACTGCCAGCACCAGCTGCTTGTCAGCCATTCGGGGATCCTCCTATCGTGGTGCCCACAAGGGTACCGCCCGCAGTTGGTCACGCGGCCCCCCGGATACCGATGTCCGATGGCCGGCGACGGGCCGCCCGGTGCGAACCCGGACGTGACGAAAGCAACTGGCGCCTGTTCGCACCGCGGCCCACACTGCACCCCGCGCAGGAGGTGGTGATGCACGCAGGACGTGGGCACACGCTGAGCATTCTGGTCATCGCGGGGGTGGCTGTGCTGTCTGCCCTCGGGCTCACGCTGGCCATCGAGCCCGGCGGGGAACCCGCGATCCTCCTGATCGCCAGCGTGACCTGCCTGATCCTCTACGGCCTCATGTACGGCGTCCAGCGCCGGCGGCACTGGTAAATGACCAGGAACCCGCGAGGAGCGTGAGCTCCAGCACCCCGTAGGCGTCGTTGATCCTGACCAGCGAGTTCGGCCGCGTGTCCTTGAACGCCTCCAGCTCGGCGCCCCCCGTGCCGGCGACGATCTCCACGATGCCGCGCGTGTTGTCCGGCGTGCCGTCCGGGTCCTGCGGGGCGGTCGGTCCCACCTGCGCGCTGCGACGCGGGCGGACGTCGGCGCGGCGGTCACGATCCTCGCGTGGCCGATCGTCTCCGCTCGAATGCCCCATTCGCGCCATTCAACCGGACGTCGCGGCCTGTCAGCCTCTCGGGCATGCGCGCGGTCGCGCAGGGATGAGCGCACGTGGTGAAACCTTCCCCCCGTCCGGCGACTCGGAGATACGACAGCCTCTGACCGCCGGGACCGTCCATCGGGACTCCGGCTGATCCTTCTCCCCGCCATTCGAGGCGCGCCAATGCCCAGCGTCCCCCGGCCGTCACAGCGTCGCGGTACCCGAAATCCGGTCCGCGCCTCCGCGCTGTGGCTCGCGCGCGTCGGCCCGGGCACTCGCCAGGTCCGCGGTTGCCGCCGATGATCGGCAGGAATGGGCTGTTCGCGCGCGGCCCCCAGCTGGCCGTCGACACCGGTGTCGGGACTGCTGTGGAGACGATGGCGGCGCCCGCACGACTCCTGCACCGCGAAAAGCAGAAACGGCGGGCCATGGTCTCGG
>DATCGK010000422.1:0-2551 GCA_036508975.1 Candidatus Limnocylindrales bacterium | reverse complement strand
GCCGATGTGGGGTGTCAGCTTGTCGATGAGGACGCATTGCTTGGGTTCGAGCGTCTGCTCCATGGATTGCTGCAAGACGCAGTACGTCTGGGCAACGAAGGTCTGGAAGACGAGGAAGAGGATGAACGTCAGGACGAGGGTGGGAATGATGGCCTGATTTGGCCCCAGCGTGATGCTCAGCTGGCCCCACCCCCGACCGGTCTCCTGATGGCGTGAACCGGTCTGTGGCGAGGTCGCTTCAGCCTCGGTCGGCGCCTCCCTTCCGGGCCCGTTCGGTGGCCCGCAGCCGGTAGGAGGCGGAGCCCGTCTCGATGACGTGGGCGCGGTACGTGAGCCGGTCGACGACCGCGGCGGCCAGCCGCCCGTCGGGGAAGATCGAGGCCCACTCGGAGAAGGGCAGGTTGGACGCGACCGCGATGGACGCCCGCTCGTCGCGCTCGGTGATCACCTGGAACAGGAGCTCGGCACCCCGGGGGTCGAGGCGGACGTAGCCGAGCTCGTCCAGGCAGAGAAGGTCGAGCCTGGCATACCGGGCGACCGTGCGGGCGAGGACCCGCTCGTCCGCCGCCTCGGCGAGCTCGTTGACGAGGGCCGCCGCCGTGGCGTAGCGGACCCGGCGCCCCTGCTCGCAGGCGGCGATGCCGAGCCCGATCAGCAGGTGCGTCTTGCCGGTCCCGGGATCGCCCAGGAGGACGACGGGCTCACCCGCGGCCACCCAGGCAAGGGACGCCAGGCCCGCGAGGGTGGCCGGCGGGATCGCCGGGGCGGCGGCAAGGTCGAAGTCCTCGAGCCGCTTGAGACGCGGGAACCGGGCCTCGGCGATCCGGCGCTCCCGTCGCCGGCCGTCGCGCTCGTCGACCTCGGCTCCGAGGACCTCGGCGAGGTACGCCCGGTGCGTGGTCCGGTCCCGGACCGCGGCCTCGGCGAGGGACGAGGCCTGGAGGCGGACCGTCGGCAGGTGCAGCGAGCGGCAGGCGGCGTCGATCGCGAGATCGGCGGCCTGCTCGGTGAGCGATCCGCTCATCGGTCGGTCCCCGTGCGCAGCAGCGCGTCGTAGGAGGCGAGCACCGGGACCGGGCGGGTCCAGCCGGGCCGGTCGGTGCGGTCGGGCGTGACCGCGGTCTGGCCCCGCCCGTCGGCGATCCGGCGGGCCTCGATCGCGACCAGGGCAGGATCGGCCGAGCGGATCCGCTCGACGGCATCGAGCGCGGCATGGACGGCGATGAACGGCAGGCTCCGGTGGAGGAGCAGGACCTGGATGAGGGCCCGGGTCCCCGCGGCGTCACCCTGCTTCCGTCTCGCCCGCGCCCAGAAACGCTCGTGGGCCGCCGTGATCGCGCCGCTGTCCCGTGCCTGGGCGAGCGTGAGAGAGGAGGGCAGGGCTCCGGGCTTGTGCACGAGGACCTCGAGGTAGTGGTCGAGGAGCAGCGTCGATGTGCCCTTCTGCGGGCTGCGCTCGTGGCGGGCGACCAGGTGCCCGTCGTGGCGGACCTCCACGTGACGGGCACCCAGGCCGACGCTGAGCTCCTTGCCGGCGAGGTGCGCGGGCACCGAGTACCAGCGCTGCCGGACGCAGATCCGGGCCTTGGTGTCGACCCTCGCCCGCAGCGTGACCGCGGCCTCGAAGGGCTCGGCCGGGAGTGCCCGCAGGACGGTGCGCTCGGCGGCGAACGCCTGCCCGACGGTCTCGCGCCGCCCCTCGATCCGGCGGGTATCGTCGCGCCGGTCGGCCGCGGCAAGGAGCGCATCGAACGCCGCCATGCCGGCCACCTTGGGCACGGGTGTCAGGTGCCGTCGGCGGAAGCGGCCGACCTCGCCCTCGACGCCGCCCTTCTCGTGGGCCCCCGTCTCCCCCGGGATACAGAAGAAGGCATCGAAGCCGAAGTGGGAACGGAGCGCGGCGAACCGGTCGGTCTCGGTCCGGTCGCGCCCGACGAGAACCTTCTTGACGGCACTCGTGAGGTTGTCATACCGGATCCTCCCGGGCACCCCGCCGAGCCTCGCGAACGCGATCGCGTGGCCCTCGAGGAACGCGGTCTGGTCCGGGGCAAGGAAGGCGAGCGTGACGGCCTTGCCCGACGAGCTCAGACGCAGGTGGAACAGGTGCACCTTCGTCGGCTCGCCGGCGAGGATGATCGTCGCCTCGCCGAAGTCGACCTCGGCCTCCTCGCCCGCGGGATGGCAGGCGACGATCATCACCGATCCGACCCCGCCGCCGAGCTCGGCTCGCAGCTCCCGGACGACCTCGCGGACGGTGCTCTCGGCGAGGTCGGCGCCGTGCTCCTCGATGAGACGCTGCCAGATCCGCCGGGCGGTGTGGCGCTGCTTGCGGGGCGCGCTCCGGTCCTCGACGAGCCAGGACCGGATCAGTGGCCGCCAGGCGCCCGTCACCGGGGCGGGCCGGACCCGTGCCGTCCGCGGCGGCGGCAACGCCGAGGCCAGGGCCGCCCGGACGGCACGCCGGTGGACGCCATGGCGTCGGGCAAGAGCGCGCACGGACAGCCCTTCCTCCCGCTGGTCACGACGGATACGCTCGAACTGCTCCACCCTC
>DATCGK010000421.1:0-4032 GCA_036508975.1 Candidatus Limnocylindrales bacterium | reverse complement strand
GCCGAGCCCAGTTCCCCATGGAGACTGAGGGGCACTACAAGCAGATCGCCCCGGTGCCCATGGCCCGCCTGTTCACTGAGCAGTACCCGGACCACCGGCTGACCCTCGAGTTGGTCGCTCTATCCGTCAGCCCGTCATACGACCGCATGCGGACGGCCCGGAACCACCTCGCCCATCGGGCGGGCATCCCCCGACTGGAGCACTACGCAAGGACAGAGCGGTGGATGACGTGGGGACTTCAGAAGGGCGAGGAAGTCCGACTGACGCCCGCGTACGTCCACGCGGTCCACCAACTCGCTACCGCGCGCATGTGGCGGCTGATGTGCGGGATCGACGCGTTCACCGACGAGTACTTCGAGTCGCGGTGAAGGGCAGCACCACATTCGTGGGCATCGGGCAGGCGACGCCCGTGGCGGTGTGGCAGTCGTAGCCGCCCGGGGTTCCTCGCGAGATACTGCTGGTGATCGTTCTCAGCGAAGTAGAAGGTAGTTCGAACTTCCTGCTCCGAGTCCTCTCGCCCCGACCACTCTGAGATTGCCGCGGACTCTCTCGCCGTTGCGCGCCTGACTACGCGGCTCGGAGAGCCTCGACCAACTCCTGCACGCCCTCGATCACGATGGTTGGTGGAGCGTGTTCAGATCCCTCCGGGCGCGCCAAGGCTGCGCCGTGGCGCCCGCTATCCGACTGGGACGATCGACGCGTACTTCCGCCGGTAGGCGGCCGGCGTCATATCCGTCGTTCGCTTGAAGAGCCGGCGGAAGAAGGTCGGGTCCTCGTAGCCCACGGAATAGCCCACGTCGTCGACCCCGCCGCGTTCTGTCTCGAGGAGCAGGCGCGCGCCCTCGATCCGCACGGCATGCACATGGTCGATCGGTCGGTGGCCGGTCGCCGCCTGGAAGCGACGCGCGAACGTCCGCCTGGTCAGACCGGACCGTTCGGCCATCGCGGCCACCGGGTTCGGGGTCGCGTAGTTGTCCGCGATCCAAGTCAGACAGTCGCCGATGACTGCATCGCCGGGCCGGATGCGCCGCATCATCGCGGAGAACGGCAACTGCCCGTCCTCGTGACCCGCCAGCAGGTAGACCTTGGCGGTCCGTGCTGCATGCTCAGGGCCGCATAACTTCGCGATCAGGTGGAGAGCAAGGTCCTGCCAGGAAGTGACGCCGCCGGCGGTGATCAGGCCGTCTCCTTCACTCGACAGGTCCAGGATCGAGCCGGGCCCAAATCGAATCCTCGGGTACGCGGAGGCGAACAGGTCCCGATACGCCCAGTGCCCGGCGCAGGACCGTCCATCGAGCATGCCGGCCTCGGCCAGGAGCAGCGAGCCCGTGCAGACCGTGGCTAGTAGCGTGCCCCGGGAATGCATCCGCCGCAGCCAGTCGATCTCGATGGCGAAGCGGCCGCGCGGCGGGGTGTCGATCGGCGTGTACATGTCGCACACGACTACCGCGTCGATCTCGTCGACATCGACCACAGCGGCATGAGGCTCGACGAGGATGTTGCCGAAGCAGCGGAACGGCTCGGCGCTCGCCGCCACGATCGAGACCTCGAGCACAGCGTCGCCAGACTCCGCCGCCGTCATGTCCGGCCACATCGGGCCGACGGACATCAGGACGTCGTAGAGCCCGTACAGGACCGACGCGGAGGTCTCCGGCGCGGCGAGCAGAGCGATGCGTGGTCGGCGGGTGAGTGTCATCTTTGCCCCGATTCGGTGGAATCCGTCTCTTCCAGCATGCCAGCCCGGCGTGGAGACTGTCGAGAGAGCGGGCGCGCCCACGACGGGCGCCCGTCACGAACGACGGCCAGACTCCGCGGGAGCGGAGATTCACACGAGGGGAACCGGAGCATGACGCCCGACACCGACGCCATCGCCACGCTGCTCGCCGCCGTCCGAGGACGGGTCATCGCCCCGGGCGACGCCGACTACGACGAGGCGCGCCGCGTCTGGAACGGCATGATCGACAAGCATCCCTCCCTCATCGTCGAGGCCGCCGGCGCAGGCGACGTGGCGCCGACCATCGCGTTCGCCCGGGCGACGGGGCTGCCGCTGGCGATCCGCGGCGGGGGCCACAACGTCGCGGGCAACGGCACCGTGGACGACGGCGTCCTCCTGGACATGGGACGGCTGACGGCCGTCGAGGTCGACCCCGACGCCCGGCTGGTCCGCATCGAAGCCGGGGCGACCCTCGGCGACGTCGATCGGGCGACCGAGCCGCACGCGCTCGCGGTGCCCGTGGGCGTGGTATCCGGGACGGGCATCGCCGGCCTGACCCTCGGCGGGGGCGTCGGGTGGCTCCTCCGGCGGTACGGCCTCACGATCGACAACCTCGAGTCCGCCGACGTGGTCCTCGCGACGGGCGAGCATGTCCGTGCGAGCCTGGACGAGCGCCCGGACCTGTTCTGGGGCCTGCGCGGCGGCGGCGGCAACTTCGGGGTCGTCACCTCGTTCACCTTCCGCGCCCACCCGCTCGACCCGGACGTCTTTGCTGGCTCGCTCATCTACGAGCGCCCGCGCTGGGCCGAGGCCCTCCGGTCGTACCTCGAGTGGACGGCCGACGCGCCGGACGAGGTCACGACACTCATCACGTTCATGGTCCCGCCGCCCGACTGGGAGCTCGGCGACCGGCCGCTGATGTTCCTGGGATTCGCGTGGGCGGGGTCCGACCGCGCCGCGGGCGAGGCGGTGATCGAGCGCCTTCGGGCCGCCTGCCCGCCCGACGTCGCGGTCCTCGATCCAACTCGCTGGCTCGCGTTCCAGTCGGCGTTCGACGCCGCGATGCCGAAGGGCGTCCGGGCGTACTGGCGGAACGCATCGTTCGACCACTTCGACGGCGCGATGATCGAAGCACTCGTCGAGCACTGCCGCGCGCAGCGGTTCGGGACGGCCGCCGACCTCCACCACATGGCCGGCGCATTCGGCCGCGTCGCCGAGGACGCCACGGCGTTCCCGAATCGCGCCGCGAAGTTCTGGCTGAACATCTACGGCTTTTGGCCCGATCCGGCCGATGACGCAGCGCACACGAGGTGGGTCAAGGGCTTCTCGGACGCGATGCGGCCGCACGCGATGGCCGGCCAGTACGTCAACTTCCTGGGGCACGACGACGCCGACGCGCGCGGGAAGGCCCTGGCCGCCTACGGCCCGGCGAAGCTCGCCCGCCTCGCCGAGGTCAAGCGTCGCTACGACCCAACCAACCTCTTCCGCATCAACCACAACATCCCGCCGACGGCCTGACCGGGCCGCGATCGCCAAAACGGTCGTGTTGTCCGCGCGCGCCAGTCGAGATGGTTCGACCCGTCTCCACCGGACGCCGTCTGGACGGTGCCTCTGTCGGCAATCGCCTCGCTGCGGTACCCTCGCTCCCTCATGCCGAACGGGAGCGAGGGGTGATCTGCTCGAACTGCGGGACGGAGAACCGACCGGGTCGGAAGTTCTGTTCTGAGTGTGCCGCACCGCTTGCCGCTGCCTGCCCGTCGTGTGGCGCAGCCAACCGGCCCGGCGAGAAGTTCTGCGGGGAATGCGCTGCGCCGCTCGTCGTCAGCGCCCTGCCGACCGTGCCCACAGCCACGCGCTCCGCCGGCATGAGCGTCAACGCGGCACCCATCGCGGAGCGCCGCCTGGTCTCGGTCCTGTTCGCCGACCTCGTCGGGTTCACAGCGTTCGCGGAGGAGCGCGACGCGGAGGATGTCCGTGAGACGCTCACCCGCTATTTCGAGATCGCGGCCGACGTCATCACCCGCTACGGCGGCACGGTGGAGAAGTTCATCGGGGACGCGGTCATGGCCGTGTGGGGCGCACCCACCGCGCGTGAGGATGACGCCGAGCGGAGCGTCCGGGCCGCCCTGGACCTGGTCGATGCGGTCCGGACCCTGGGCCCGGGCATCCAGGCGCGAGCGAGGACAGCGGCGGCGCCCTCTCGATCGTCGAGCATCCGTTCGCAGTCGGCGCCCTCGTGCCTCCCCACGTGCACCATCTCGAGGAGGAATACTCGATCGTGCTCGAGGGCGAGATCGGGTTCCGGTCGAACGATGAGG
>DATCGK010000420.1:0-6645 GCA_036508975.1 Candidatus Limnocylindrales bacterium | reverse complement strand
CTGGACCAGGACGTCATAGGCCGAGAAGGCATAGGGGTTGTCCGCCCCGTAGTACGCCGAGGCATCGACGCCTGACTTGGCGACCCACGCGTCGCGCAGCGGCTGGTAGAAGGTCCACGCCGGGGTCGTGGTGTTGGCCGAGAAGGCGGCGTAGCCGATCGCCTTCTGCGATGAGACCGTCTTGGCCAGCTTGTTCATGAACTCGGCCTGGCTCCACCCGGTCTCGCCGATCCAGTTGAGCGACAGCCCGGCCTCGGCCGCCTGGGTGATCAGGGTGGCCGACTCCACGGAGCCCGCCTGGACGATGACGGCGTCCGGCTTGAGCTGTGCGATCTTCTGGGCGACGGCCGCGTAGGACGGCAGCTCGGGCTGATCGTCGATGCGCGCCAGGACCTCCATGCCCATGAGCGGGGCCGACTTCTCGGCCGCGTTGGCCGCAATCTGGAAGCCTGCGACCTGGGTGGCAAAGATCACGACCGTCTTGGCGCCGATCGACTGGGCATACTCGGCCGCGTACACGCCGAGACCCTCGTCGAGGCCCTGGGCCCGGAAGATCGGCTCCGCGGCCTTGCCTCCGAGGTTGCCCGGGATGAGGCCGCCGTGGATCGACGGCCCGAGCGGCGAATCGTTCGCCTGCCAGTACTCCATCATGTAGTCGCGGTAGGTCCGGTACCCGTGAGCGATGCTCACCAGGATCTCGGCCTTGTCCTTCTCGAGGCAGGTCTTGGCAGCCTGGGCCTCACCGACCGTCCCGAGGTCCTCCTTGTAGTTCACCCACGGGCGACCCAGCGGGGGATCGAGGTTGATGACCTCCTGGACCGGGAAGACCACGTCGGCCGAAAGCGCCGGTCCGTACGGCGCGAACTCGCCCGTGACGTAGGCGAGTTCGCAGATCGCCACCGGCGCGCCCGGGGTGGCGTTCGGGGCGGTCGACGCGGCGCTCGGGGCGGTCGACGGGGCGGTCGTGGCACCCGGCGCGGCGGTCGCGGGTGCCGTCGTCGCCACGGGCGCCGTGGTGGCTCCGCTGTTGCCGCATGCGGTGGCGACGACGGCGAGCACCGTGATCGCGACCGTGGTGCGCCCCCATTTGACGCTATCGACTCTCATTGTGTACTCCTCCTGTCGCTTGGCGCGAAAGCATGGACATCAGATCCGATATCCCTCCTTGAGCTGCTTGGTCGTCAGCTCGGCGGCGTCCAACACGGCGAACGCCTGGCCGAGGCTCAGCACCATCACCCGGTCGGCGACCTGGAGCGCCTTGGTGGCGTTCTGCTCGGCGAGGACGATGGCGACGCCCCTGGTCTCGTGGATCTCCCTGATCTTGTCGAAGAACATGTCGACGTAGAGCGGGGAGAGGCCGGCCGTGGGCTCATCGAGGAGCAGCACCCGGGGGTCCTGCATCAGGGCACGCCCGCAGGCCACCATCCGTGACTCGCCGCCGCTGAGGGTCCCGGCCTTCTGTCCCCTGAGGGTCCGGAGATCCGGGAACAGGTCGAGCACCTCGGTCATCCGCTCGTCGCGCGAACGCTCGCCGATCATCCCTCCCACGAGGAGGTTCTCCATGACGGTGAGGTCCGGGAAGATGCCCTTCTCCTGGGGGACGTAACCGATCCCCCGGCCGGCGGTCTCGTACGGGGGCAGCGCGGACACGTCCTCGCCCTGGAACCTGATCGTCCCCGCCGTCAGGGGGATGAGGCGCGCCAGGGTCGCCAGCAGCGTGGTCTTTCCCGCGCCGTTGGCCCCCAGCACGGCGAAGATCTCGTTGCCGACCGTGAAGTCGAGGCCCTTGAGGACGGTGACCCCGTGGTAGCCGCTGCGCAGGCCCTCGACCTCGAGGCTGACGGACCCGGCGGTCTCAGACATGACCTTCTCCGAGGTACTTCTCGACGACGGTCCTGTTCTCGCGGATCGTCTGGGGATTGCCTCTCAGGATGACGCTGCCTTCGGCCATGAACAGGACCTCGTCGCAGAGGTTCCAGATCACGTTGAGGTCGTGCTCGACGACGACCACCGAGGTGCCCGCGGCGGCGAGGTCCCGGACCACGGTCATGACCTTCTCGGCCAGGTTCTCCGGCAGGCCGGCCGTCGGCTCGTCGAGCAGCAGGAACGTGGGCCGCAGGAGCAGGCAGCGGACGATGTCGAGGAGCTTCTTCTCGCCGGCCGACAGCGCGAAGGCCGTCGGGTCGGCGAACCCGAAGTAGTCCAGGTGGTGGCGGATCTCGTCCTGGTGCTGCTTGAAGACCGTCCGCTCGCTGAAGATCCGGTGGGGCTGCTCGTACCTGCTCTCGCACACGGCGAGCAGGAGCGAATCCCAGATGGTGAGCTTGTCGAAGTCCATGATCACCTGGTTGGACTTCACCACGCCGTGGTGCGCCATCCGGTGCGCGGGCTGGGTCGAGAGGACCACTTCGCCTCCCGCGGGGGGCAGGAGGGAGATCCTGCCGCGGTCGAGCGAGGTCGAATGCATGATCATCCGCATGAACGTCGTCTTGCCGGCGCCGTTGGGTCCGATGAGGCCCTCGATCGGCTGGTCGCCCAGGACGAGGTCTTCGACGTCCACCACGACCCGGCCCGAGAAGCTCTTGGCCGCACCCTGGATCCGGATCCGGGGTCGGGCCACTGCCACGGGCGCGACGGGCTCGACGACGTCAGCGACCATGGATCTTCCCCATCAGCCTGTCGCGCCGCATGTCGCCGAGCACGCCCAACGGCCGGAACAGCAGGACGACGATCAGCGTCAGGCCGAACGCCATCTCTCTCAGCACCGGGATCGCCTGCGAGAACCAGTCCCGAGGCAGTGGGAGGTAGACCTGGATCACGATGTCGAAGAGCCCCACGGTGAGGAGGACGCCGACCACCGCCCCCCAGGCGCGGGCCGTACCGCCCAGCACCAGCCCCGCCATGGCGGCCAGGGTGACGTCGACGCCGATATTGGCGGGGTCGAGGAACTGCGCCATGACCCCGTCCATCGCCCCCAGCAGCCCCATCGCCGCCGAGGTGACGGCGAACAGCCAGATCTTGGTGCGGAACGTCGGCTTCCCCAGGCTGCGGGCCAGCGGCTCATTGCCACCCACGGCGATCAGGAGGCGCCCGTACGGAGCGCGGTGGACCTGCCGGACGAACGCGAGGATCGCGACGACGACGATGGTCGTGATCACCAGCCACAGGAACTCGTTGTCCTTGACGGTGCCGATGTCGTAGGGGAAGCCGAGCCCTCCCATGCCCTCCGCACCGCCGGTGAGGTCCGCCTGGGTGGTCGCCAGGATTGCGACGGCCGTCGCGAAGCCGAGCGTGCTTACGAGCACGCCGTCCGTGTCCAGGTCGGCGATCAGCCACCCGACGAGGAGGCCGGCCAGGCCGGTGGCGGCAGTCGCGGCGGCGGCGCAGACGAGGAACTGCCACGGGTCCCCGAACGGCCAGTCGACCTGGACGTACAGCACCCCGAAGACGTACATCCCGAGGCCGAAGAACCCGACCACGCCGAAGTTGGCGATCCGGGCGAGCCCCAGCTGGAGGTGCAGCAGCAGCCCGAGACCGATCACGATCATGACACCGAACAGCCCGGAGATGAGGAAGGCGTCGAGCCAGCCAAGCATGCCGCTACACCTTCGCCGACTCGGTGAGCCGGCTGCGGCGCACCTTGAGGATGACCATGAATGCGACGATCAGCGCGAGCTGCGCATACAGCCCCTGGCCGAACAGCAGCGTCATGGCGGCCAGCGCCACGCCCGTGATGATGCCGACGCCGATCACGCCGCCCAGCCCCCACGACCCGCCCACGAGAACCACGAGCAGGATGAACAGGAACTGCCGCCAGCCGAGGAACGGCGCAACGGACGACCCGACACCGAGGAACGCGCCGGCCAGCCCGCCAGCGGTCCCGGCGATGAACCAGATCATCGTCGTGACGGCGAGCGGCCGGATCCCGCTCGCCTGCGCGAGGTCCTCGTCGCTGGCAAGTGCCCGGATCTGGAGGCCGTAGCTGGATCGCTGGATGAACAGGTAGAGCAGCAGGGAGAGCACGGCCACGCTCGCGAGGGCGAGCAGGCGGAACGTTCCCACGCCCACGCCGAACACCCAGATGGTTTCGGGCGGCGGGACGTCGAAGAATCGCACCGGGTAGCCGAAGACGAACTGCAGGCCGTAGCGCAGGAGGATCGACAGCCCGAAGGAGATGATGATCATCTCGAGTGCGCCGACGTTGCGCTGCTTCGCCGGCCGGAAGATGAGGAAGTACGTGGCGACGCTGAGGACGCCGGCCATCAGCCCGGCGGGGAACAGGACGGCGTAGAAGTCCAGGCTGAACGTCGTGTTGAGCCACACCCCGAAGTAGGCGCCGAGCGTGATGGTCTCGGAGTACGCCACGTTGATGAGGCCGGTCAGGCGGTACAGCAGGGCGAAGCCGATCGCGGCGAGGACCAGGGGGGCGTACTCGGTGAGGCCGAGGACGAGGGACTGGGTGACGAAATCCATCAGCCGCGGCCCGCAGCCCGGAGACGGACGCGATCGCGGCGGGTGACGGTCCCGATCCGCCGGGATCCGTTGCCCTCCAACCGCGCCGCACTGGTCATCATCTGCCCTCGCGTAAGGAGCTGGTGCGCGCCACCGCTCTTGTTTGACGACTGACTGCACACGAACCTGGGACGCCGATGAACTGGATCATCGATTATCGAGGATAGTAGAGGACGCCGATGCGCCGTGCAAGCGATAATCGCTTATCGTTTTCAGGCGGGGTCAGGGCCAGAGGGCACGATGTCGGCAGCAGCGGACCGCCTCCTCCGGGTGGGCGAGGGGGTGGGGCTCCTCAAGGTGATGTCCGCGGCCGCCGCCATGGGCACGCTCGGTCCGATCGCCGCCGTTGCCTACGGAGAGGGCCTGGCGCCGGCGACGTTCAGCGCCCTCCGGGCGGCCATCGGCGCCGCGATCCTGGGCGCGCTGATCCTCTCCCGCCGCCAGCCGTCCGTCAGCCTCGCCCGGCTGGTGCCCCGGCAGCGGGCCCTGTTCGCGCTGGCCGTGGTCGTCAACGGCCTGGCGAACCTCGTCCTGTTCTTCGCCTTCGGGGCGATGGCGGTCGGGCTCGTCATGGTCATCTTCTACTGCTACCCGGTGCTCGTGGCCCTGATGTCCGCCGCCCTCGGCCGGGAGCGGCTGACCCCAGTCCGCATCTTCGCGCTCGCTCTCGCCTGTGCTGGCCTGGCGCTCGCGCTCGGCAGCCAGCTAGGCCCCGACGCCCACGCGACTGCGGCCGGCCTCGCCCTGGCCAGCGCCGCAGCGACCTGCCACGCGGTCTACCTGGTGGCGATCCGCGGCGGATTCGACGACGTGCCAACGGTCCAGGCCACCTCGCTCGTCCTCGCCGGCGGGCTGGTGATCTCGGGCACGGCGGCGCTCGTGATCGAGGGGGCCGGAGTCGCGGGCGCGTGGCTCGCGTCGCCCGTTGCCTGGGCCGCGATCCTGTGTGCCGGGACCTTTGGTGCGTTGCCCAAGGTCTGGGTGATGGGCGGCGTGCGCCTGATCGGCAGCACCCGGGCGGCCGTGGCCCTGCTCACGGAGCCGGTCGTCGCGGTCGTCGTCGCGGCCGTCGTCCTCGGCCAGCGGCTGACCGTGCTCGAACTGGCCGGCGGCGCGGCGATCCTGGTCGCCGTGGTCCTCGTCCAGCCGCCCCCAAGGGTCTCGCCGGAGCGGGTGCCGGTGGAGGCGGGCTGACGCGCGATCGGTTGGGCGGACGTCCGAGTTGCGCGGGTGGGGCGTCGCCGGTCGCACTCCCCGGGAAGGGGCCCCTCGGGAGACCCTAGGTCCCGTCCGCTTGCCGTTGACAGGCCCGTCCGCTTGCCTTGACTCGGGGCCTGGCATCGACTTACTGTTACCGACAATCGATTATCGATGTATTTGTCTCGATCGGCGGGGTAGCAGGGATTCCAGTGGCGACGGTCATGCTTCTGGGCACGCTGGACACGAAGGGTGTCGAGTACGCCTTCCTGCGGGAACAGGTCCTCGCGTCTGGCTGCGACGTCCTCCTCGTCGACTGTGGCGTGAGGGGCACCTCGCCGCTGGCAGACGTCAGCGCCGACGAGGTCGCGGCCGCCGCCGGCGTGGATCGTGCCGCCCTCGCCGTCGCGGCGGACCGGGGGTCGGCGGTGGCCGCGATGACCCGTGGCGCCGTCGAGACCGTGCGCCGGCTGCACGCCGAGGGCCGGTTCGACGCGATTCTGGGTCTCGGTGGGTCCGGAGGTTCATCCCTGGTCTCGGCTGCCATGCAGGCCTTGCCGATCGGGGTCCCCAAGCTCCTCGTGTCGACGATGGCCTCCGGTGACACGCGGCCGTACGTCGGCACGGCCGACATCGCGATGCTGTACTCGGTCGTGGACATCGCCGGCATCAACGTGATCTCCGAGCGGATCCTCGGCAATGCGGCCGCAGCCGTCGCGGGGATGGCCAGGGCGTCGGAGGCCTTCGTCCCGCAGGCTGGCGGGAGGCCGCTCATCGGGGCCACGATGTTCGGGGTTACCACGCCGTGCGTCACCACGGCCCGCGAGTGGCTCGAGGCGCACGGCTACGAGGTGCTCGTTTTCCACGCGACGGGCTCCGGCGGCCGCTCGATGGAGGCCTTGATGAAGGCGGGCTTCATCACCGGCGCGCTGGACG
>DATCGK010000419.1:0-3295 GCA_036508975.1 Candidatus Limnocylindrales bacterium | reverse complement strand
AGCGTGCGGCCCGGGGGTCCGAGCTGCCCGCCGAGGCAAACCTTCCGGCTCTCGCAGGCGTGCGGGCGGCACCCCATCCTGCCCGCATGACAGCCGCCGACCCCACTCCCGATGCGTTCCCCCCGCTCGCCGACCCACCGCTTGCCAAGGGGAGCTGGGCGGTCGCCGGGCCACTGATGTACCGCGGCTTCAAGATCCTCAACCGCTGGTTCATGGTCCCATCCACCGGGCGGGCCTCGGTGCCTGGATCTCAACCCCCATCGGGGGCTACATGCTGCTGCTGCGGGTCCGTGGCCGGAAGAGCGGCGTCATGCGCGAGACCCCGCTCAGCTACCTGGTCGCCGAAGGTGCCGCCTGGGTGTTGGCCGGCTTCGGGCCCCGGACCGAGTGGTACCGCAACCTGCTCGTCGACCCGCACGTGGAGGCCTGGCTGCCCGGCGGCCGCCATGCCGGGATCGCCACCGAGGAGCGTGACCCGGCGGTCCGGGCCCGGACCCTGCCGCTGCTCGTGAAGGCGACGGGTGCGCCCTCCCTCATGATCGGACTCAACCCGTGGACGGCCTCGGATGAGGCGATCATCACCGCCCTAGCCTGGGTCCCGCTGATCCGTTTCAGCCCGGACGACGGCCCGCTGGAGACCGGTCCCGATGACCCCGGCGGAAGCGCCTGGATCTGGCGCCAGGCCCTGGCGCTCGGTTTCTCGTGGCTGGCATGCAAGGTTGCCAGGCGCGCGGTCGGCTTGTTCCTGCGCTGAGCCCGCCCCGCCATCCGCACTGGTAGCGCGCCGATCTGCGGGCGGTCGCCGCGGTCAACCCTTCGGCGGATACCCGAGCGCCGTCCACGCCGGACCGCCCGGCGCCTCGATGAGCTCAACCAGCACGCCGTGGCAGGATCGCGGGTGCAGGAAGGCTACCGGCCCTTCGCCACCCTTCCGGGGGGAGCTGTCGATCAGCTCGATGCCATCGACCTCGAGCCGGATCAGCGTCTCGGCGATGTTGTCCACCTCGAAGCAGACGTGGTGGAAGCCCTCGCCCTTGCTCGCCAGGAAGCGGGCGACGCCGGTCGTGTCGTCGGTGGGCTGCACCAGCTCCACCTTGGACTCCCCCACCGGCAGGAACGCGATCCTGCTCCGGTCATGCTCCATGTCGACCACGAGGTCCACCGGGAGACCGAGGGTGTCCCGCCAGAACCGAAGCGACTTCTCGATGTCGGCGACCACCAGCGCCACGTGGTGAACTCGGCCGAGCCCGCGGATGTGTGCCGGCAGGTATGAGACGTGCCCGGTCGGGTCCACCATGTCCATCCTCCTCAGACCGTGATCAGCTCGCGGTGGACGCCGAACGACCCTCGAAGCCGGTCGGCGATCTCCCCTACCGTGGCGTAGGCCGCCACGGCCTCGATGATCGGGGGCAGCAGGTTCCCGGTACCCCGTGCCTCCTCCTCGAGCCGTCGAAGGGCCGCCTCCCAGGCTCCCGGGTCCCGATCGGACCGGACGCGGCGGAGGTCCGCCACCTGCCGGCGCTCCCCCTCCGGATCGATGCGCAGGAGTGCCGGACGGGTTGCGGAACCCTCATCCCGGAACTTGTTGACACCCACCACGATCCGCTCCACGCGCTCGATCTCGCGCTGGACACGGTAGGCAGACTCCTGGATCTGGCGCTGCTGGAAGCCGCCTTCGATCGCGGCGAGCGTGCCGCCCATCCCGTCGATCTCGGTCAGGTATGCCGTGGCGGCGGCCTCCAGGTCGTTTGTCAGCGACTCCACGAACCAGCTGCCGGCGAGCGGGTCGGGCGTTTCCGTGACCCCTGCCTCGTAGGCGATGATCTGCTGCGTCCGGAGCGCGAGACGCGCAGACTCCACCGTGGGCAGCGCCAGTGCCTCGTCGCGCGAGTTGGTGTGCAGGCTCTGGGTCCCGCCCAGGACGGCGGCGAGCGCCTGGAGGGTGGTCCGGACGACATTGTTGTCGATGGACTGGGCCGTGAGCGATGAGCCGGCCGTCTGGGTGTGGAACCGGCACATCTGGGACTTCGGGTTCCGGGCGCCGAAGCGCTCCTTCATGATCCGCGCCCACATCCGGCGGGCCGCCCGGAACTTGGCCACCTCCTCGAACAGCTCCGACCAGGCGGCGAAGAAGAACGAGAGCCGCGGGGCGAAGTCGTCCACGTCCAGGCCGCGGGCGACGGCGGCCTCGACGTAGGCGATCCCGTCGGCCAGCGTGAAGGCGAGCTCCTGCGCGGCCGTGGCTCCGGCCTCGCGCATGTGGTAGCCCGAGATGCTGATCGTGTTCCACCTCGGCAGCTCACGGGAGGCGAACTCGATTACGTCGGTGACCAGGCGCATGGACGCCCGAGGCGGGTAGATCCACGTCCCGCGAGCGATGTACTCCTTGAGAACGTCGTTCTGGGTGGTTCCGGAGACGGCGCTCCGGGCGACTCCCTGCCGCTCCGCCGCCGCCACGTAGAGCGCCAGGAGGATCGGCGCGGTGGCATTGATCGTCATCGACGTGCTGACGGTGCCCAGCGGGATGCCGGCGAACAGGGTCTCCATGTCGGCCAGGGACGAGACCGGCACACCGACCCGGCCCACCTCTCCTTCCGACTCGGGGGCATCGGAGTCGTAGCCCATCTGGGTCGGCAGATCGAAGGCCACCGAAAGGCCCGTCTGGCCCTGCTCCAGGAGGTACCGGAAGCGTTCGTTCGTCTCGGCGGCCGTGGCGAAGCCTGCGTACTGACGCATCGTCCAGAAGCGAGACCGATACATCGTGGCCTGGACGCCCCGGGTGAAGGGGTACTCCCCCGGGAACCCGAGCTCCACGGCCGGATCGAAGCCGGGAAGATCGGCCTGCGTGTAGATATCGGCGACCGGGATCTCCGAGGTGGTGACGAAGGCCGGGCTGCGCTCCATGGACGAGGCGACGGCCTTCGCCCGGGTGGTGGACCGCCAACGCTCCAGGGCCGGTTCGCCGGTGCCAGCGGGCTCTGGGCCCGTGCCGCCGCCCGTGCCCCGTGCCTGCGCCTTCGCCTCGTCGCTCACCCGGACCTCCGCTAGCTGATCACCACAAGCATGTCGCCCACCTCGATGTTGACGCCGGGGGTGACGCCGACACGGGAGATGGTGCCATCTCTCGGTGCTCGGAGCTCGTTCTGCATCTTCATGGCCTCGACGACCAGCAGCTGCTGGCCGGCGGTGACGGCGTCGCCGGGCGCCACGGACACCGCCACAACCTTGCCCGGGATGATCGCCCTGACCTCGAGCGGGCCGCTCCGAGCGCTGACGGCACGGCCCCGACTGGCGC
>DATCGK010000418.1:0-8557 GCA_036508975.1 Candidatus Limnocylindrales bacterium | reverse complement strand
AGGCCGCGCCCTCGCCGGCGCCTGCCGCGCCCCCGGCGCCTGCCGCGCCCTCGCCGGCGCCTGCCGCGCCCCCGGCGTCCGAATACAGCACCAGGCCGAGCGTCGCGGTGGTGACGATCTCGAGGCCGTCCCCCGACACCGCGCCGTTGAGCCAGCCGAGGCCCGACGAGCCGAGCAGGACCCCGATCGCCACGAAGACCATCGCCGGGGAGACCGGGGCGTGCCGCAGGACCCCGGACAGGGTCGCCTACGCGAGGACGGCCAGCGCGATGACGAGCAGTGCGTTGTCGCTCATCGGCTCCTCCCTGGGCGGGCGGCTCGTCCGTCACCAAGCCGAAAGGTATCGGGCCACATGATCTGCCCATGAAGACGAACGAGAGGGCACGCGCAGAAGCCAGGTTCCGGGCCAGCCGCCGCCTGCGGAACATGACCATCGGCACGGCCATCCTGGGCGTGGCCGCGACGGGCGCCCTCGGGTGGGTCGCGGCCGGAACGGCCGTCGGTGCGGGCACGACGGCCGGCTCGACCGCCATCGTCAACACGGGCACCTCGAACACCGGCACGGGCGGCTTCACCACGAACGCCCCGGTGGTCACGGGGAGCACGGGTCGCTCCCACGTGAGCACCGGCAGCAGCTGACACCGGTGGCAGTCGACGCGACCGGCCGGGGGGATGATCTCGTCCGCGAGGCGCCTGACGTGACCGGCCGGGCGGACGAGGTGACCGCCCAGGCACCCGACCGGATCGGCCAGGCGGACTGGCGGGCGCTCGGCACCGGGGTGCGGCTGCTCGTCCTCGACGGTGACCTGGCCGCGGCCCGCACGGCCGTGGAGCACGTCCTCGACGACGTCGACCTCGCCTACAGCCGGTTCCGTCCCGACAGCGAGCTGATGGCCGTGAACGCCGCCGCCGGCCGGACCGTCCGCCTCGGATCGCTCCTCGCCCGTGCCCTCCAGGGTTCGATCGACGCTGCCCGCAGAAGCGGTGGCGCCGTGGACCCCACCGTGGGCCGGGCGCTCAGGGTGGTTGGCTATGACACCGACTTCCGGCTGCTCGCAGGGACGTCGCGCCCGATCGAGCTGCACATGGCCCCCGTCCCGGGCTGGTCCACGATGGCCTTCGATTCTCCCGCCCGGACGCTGCGGGTGCCGCCGGGCGTGGAGCTGGACCTGGGCTCGACCGGCAAGGGGCTCGCGGCTGACCTGGCCGCCGCCGCCGCTATCGGGGCGATCGGCGTCGCGTCCGGCGTGCTGGTGAGCCTCGGCGGCGACATCGCCACGGCCGGGCGCGTGCCGGACGGGGGCTGGCGGATCCTCCTCGCCGAGGACAGCAACGCGCCGTCCGACGGCGAGGGCGAGGTGGTCGCGATCCAGCGCGGCGCGATGGCCACCTCCAGCACCACCGTCCGCCGCTGGGGGACCAGCGAGGGCGTGACCGTCCACCACATCATCGACCCCCGGACCGGCCTCCCCGCCGACACGCCGTGGCGCACCGCGACGGTCGTCGCCGCGACCTGTGAGGAGGCCAATGCCGCTTCCACCGCGGCCATCGTTCTGGGCGGGGCCGCGTGCGGGTGGCTCGAGGCCGCACGCCTGCCTGCGCGCCTCGTCGCAAACGACGGCAGCATCGTGCGGCTGGCCGGCTGGCCGGATCCGTCGGCGCTCGAAACGGCCACGCAGCCGTAGACGGTCACGAAGCCGTAGACGGCCACGAAGCCGTAGACCGTCACGAGGCTGTAACCGGACCGAAAGGTGGCGGAAGCGACACTCGGCGGGTACACGCGGAGCGCAGGATATGTCCCAACGATGGTCCTGCGGCCGCTCCCCGACGAGGAGTTCCAGAGATGTTCAACCAGGTCCTGTGGTTCGCGACCCGGGGCGCGGGTGCGGTGGCGCTGCTGATGTTCACGGCCTCGACCGCGCTCGGCCTCGTGACGGTGGCGCGCTTCCAGGCAGCTGGCTGGCCCCGGTTCTTCAACTACGAGATGCACCGGCGCGTCTCACTGCTCTCGATCGTGTTCCTCGCGGTCCACGTGCTGACCGCGGTGCTGGACCCGTTCACGAAGCTGGGCATCGGCGCGGCCCTGGTGCCGCTGGCCTCCACCTACCGGCCCGTTCCGGTGGCGCTCGGCGTGATCGCGCTCTACCTGTTCGTCGCCCTGATCGTCACCAGCATCCTGCGCCGGCACATCAGCCAGGGCGCGTGGCGGGCGGTCCACTGGGTCAGCTACGCGATGTGGCCGATGGCCCTCCTCCACGGGATCACCGCCGGCAGCGACGCGTTCACGCCGTGGATGCTCGCCGTGGACCTCGTCTGCATGGTCGTGGTCGCCGCCGCGCTGAGCTGGCGGATCGCCGTCGGCAACCCGAACAAGAGCCGCCTGCCCGAAGTCGTCGCAGCCTCGTCATGGCAGGCCGCCCGGAACGACTATCGATGACCGCCCGCCTGCTCGACGGTCCGGCCCTGGCCGCCGGGCCGGAGACCCTCGCCGCGCACACGATCCGGCTCGGCCCCCTCCCCGGCCCGGGCGACCGCCAGGCGCTGCCCCCGATGCTCGATGCGGCCGGCCTGCTCGGCCGGGGCGGGGCCGGGTTCCCGGTCGGCCGCAAGTGGGCATCCGTCGCGGGCCGCTCCGAGGGCCGGGCCATCGTCCTTGCCAACGGCGCCGAGGGAGAACCGCTGAGCGCGAAGGACCGCGTGCTGATGAGCACCCGGCCGCACCTCGTGCTCGACGGCGCGGAGCTGGCCGCCGCGGCCGTCGGAGCCGAGCACATCGTGATCTACGTCGGGTCCGAGCACCGCGCGGCGCGCGCGGCGATCGGACGGGCGCTGGAGGAGCGCATGGCTGACATGCGCCGCATCGCCACCCGCGTCCCCACCGAGCTGGTCGCCGCGCCGCCGATCTACGTGGCCGGCGAGGAGTCGGCGGCGGTCCACTTCATCAACGAGGGCGACGCCCGCCCGACGGCCACGCCGCCGCGCCCGTTCGAGAGCGGCATCGACGGTCGGCCGACCCTGGTCCAGAATGTCGAGAGCCTCGCCCATGCGGCGCTGATCGCCCGCCGCGGGGACCAGTGGTACCGCGAGGCGGGTCGATCCGAGACCCACGGCACCGCGCTGATCACCATCGGCGGCGCCCCGACGCCCGGCGTCGCCGAGATCGAGATCGGGACGACGCTCGCCGAGGTTGCCGAGACCGCCGGGGCGCCGGTCAGCCTCGGCCCCGTCCTGCTCGGCGGCTACTTCGGCGGCTGGGTCGCCGGCAGGTCCGCCTGGCAGGCCCCCCTCGACCCGCAGGTGCTCCGCCGGTCCGGCGCCGCGTTCGGGTGCGGTGTCGTGCGGTTCCTGCGCACCGACGAGTGCGGCGTCCGTGCCACGGCGCTGATCCTCGACTTCATGGCCGGCCAGAGCGCCGCGCAGTGCGGCCCGTGCGTGTTCGGCCTGCGTGCGATCGCGGACGCCGCGGCCCGCCTCGCCCGGGGAACCGCGCGGGGCGACGACCTGCGCCGGGTCAGCGGGTGGTCGCAGACCCTCGCGGGCAGGGGTGCCTGCCGGCACCCGGACGGCGCGGTCGGACTCCTCCGCAGCGCCCTCCGCACCTTCGACGACGACTTCACCGCGCACCAGCGCGGCCGCGGCTGCGTCGCGGGACAGCGGGCCTGGGCAGCCGCATGAAGACCTCGCCAACCTCGCAGCGGGATCGGGGGACACAACCGAAGGCACGCCGCCCCGGCCCACCGGACCCTGCGGCCGGCCTGTCCGACCTCACCCTCGGGATCGACCGGATCACCTGCGACGGCTACGGCTCCTGCGCGGAGCTGCTGCCGGAGATGATCGAGCTCGACGACTGGGGCTACCCCATCATCCGTCCGGGGCCGGTCCCCACCGCCCTCCTGGGGCACGCCCGGATGGCCGTCGACACCTGCCCGGTGCTGGCGCTGCGCCTGGCGGCCGTCGCCCGTGCGACCATGGCTGCGGCGGTCAACGTCCCGGCAGCCACGGTTCGGGCGGGTGGCCCCGCCCGCGCGACGAACCGGTGAGTGGGCGCGGAGGCTGAAGCGATGCGCGTGCTGGTCGCGGAGGACGACGAGGGCCTCCGGGAGGTTCTCGTCCTCGGGCTGTCCGACGCCGGCTACCACGTCGACGCGGTCGAGCGTGGCGACGACGCGATCGACTACCTGAACTGGTACGACTACGACGTGGCCGTGATCGACTGGCGGATGCCGGGTGCCGAGGGCATCGACGTCGTCGCCTGGGCACGCAAGCACGACCGCCCAACAGCACTCCTCATGCTCACGGCCCGGGACACGCCCGCCGACCGGATCCGCGGCCTCGACTCCGGCGCGGACGACTACCTCGTCAAGCCGTTCGACTTCGGGGAGCTGCTGGCGCGCGTGCGCGCCCTCCAGCGCCGGCCTCGCGGGGTGGATGCGCCGGTGCTGGCGGTGGGCCGTCTGACCCTCGACCCGGTCTCGCGTGCGGTGGCCATCGGTGGTCGGGAGCTGTCCCTCACCAGCACGGAGTACCGGATCCTGGAGCTGCTGATGCGCCGCGCGTCGGCCGTGGTGGACCGCAAGGCCATCGCGGAGCACGCGTGGGCCGACGAGACCGAGCCGCTCGGCTCCAACGCCATCGACGTCCAGATGAGCCGGTTGCGCGGGAAGCTGTCCGGTGCCGGCGTCCGAATCGTCACGGTTCGCGGAGCCGGGTACCGCCTCGAGGCGGGTTGACCGTGGCCCACGTGCCGGGCGTCCGGCGCCAGTCGATCCGGGTCGCACTGGCGGCGACCGGGGTGGTCGCCGTCGTCTACCTCGTGATCGGAGTCAGCGTGGTCGCGTACGTGACGCGCGAGCTCACGATCCAGATCGACAACCGGCTGACCGCATCCTTCGACCGTCTCCCGCCGGAGGGGCGCCAGACCGGTTCGCCGTACGACCCGGGCCAGGATCCCGGCCGGCCGTTCGGGGCGCCGCTGCTGGTGTGGACGATCGAATCCAGTGGCGGCATCCTCGTGGCGGCCTCGACGCCCGATCTGCCGGCCGAGCTCCACAACGTCTCGGACCCGATGACCGCGACCATCGCCGGGACCGAGGTCCGAATCGCGGGCATGCAGGTCGGCGACGATCGCGTGGTGGTCGCCCAGGCGACCGACGTCGTGACCGACGCCCAGAGGACGATCCTCATCGGATGGCTGCTGATCGCCCCGATCCTGCTGGCCAGCGTGTTCCTGGGCGCCGTGGCCATCGGCCGTCGGGTCGCGTCCCCGATCGAGGCCGCGCGGCGGCGCCAGCTGGAGTTCACGGCCGACGCCTCGCACGAGCTCCGGACCCCGCTGTCCGTCATCGAGGCGCACACCTCGCTGGCCCTGGCCCAGCCCCGCGATGAGGCGTGGTACCGGTCGGCGTTCGGGCGCGTGGACCGCGAGTCGAAGCGGATGCGCCGCCTGCTCGACGACATGCTGTGGCTGGCCCGGTTCGATGCGTCCGAGGCAACGCCCGACGACGAGCCCGTCGACCTCGGGGTCCTCGTGGCCCAGGCCGCCGACCGGTTCGGCGTGGTCGCCGAGGCCCGCCACCTGGCGCTCGCCGTCCATGTCCCGGCCACGGCGACCGTCATCGCGGCGTCGCCGGAGCTCATCGATCGCCTGGTCGGCGTCCTGCTCGACAACGGCTGCAAGTACGCCCCCGAGGGCGGCAGCGTCGACGTGTCGGTCACCACGGAGGGCCATCGCGCCGGCCTGACCGTCGACGACTCTGGGCCGGGGATCGCCCCGGAGGACCGGGACCTGATCTTCGACCGCTTCCACCGGTCGGTCACCACCGCCGCCGGGACCGGTGGCGCGGGTCTCGGCCTCGCGATCGGCGATGCCATCGTCCGTGCAACCGGGGGGCGCTGGGCCGTCGGCTCGTCACCGTCGGGCGGAGCCCGGTTCGCGGTCAGCTGGAGTCGCACCTCGCTCGACTGACGGTCCCCGCGGCAGGCCGCGTAACCAGATCGAAAGGATCCGGTCGCACACTGGTTCCATGGACATGTATGACCGACCCTCACCCGCCGCGCGCGGCGACGCGCTGCTCCGGCTCCGGACCGTGACGACCGGCGTGGCCATCGCGGGTATCGCCGGCATCGCCGGGTTCGGCATCGCGGCTGCCAGCGGCTATCGCGGCACCAGCACGTCGGGCGCGAACGCCACGCCGGTCCCCTTCCAGCAGCAGCAGGTCATCCCGAACGACGACGGGTTCACGGCGCCGGCTCCCAACACCGGCGTGCAGCCCCCGACCCAGAGCAACGGCCGTCACAGCCACACGACCTCGGGCGGCTCGGGGGGATGACCACCCGGGCGCGACCAACGGGTCGCGCGGGGCGCCTCGGGCGAAACCCCCGCCGGGGAACCGCCGCCGGTTCGACAGGACGACCGACTCCCCCGCAAACGCAAACCCGCCGCATCGGCGTGCGACGCGGCGGGTCGGGGTGACGCTTGGTTGAACCGGGCAGGCGCCCGGTGCGGTGGCTCGCCTAGGCGGCGAACTCCCGCAGCTTGCGGCTCCGGGACGGGTGGCGCAGCTTGCGCAGCGCCTGGACCTCGATCTGGCGGATGCGTTCCCGGGTGAGGCCGAACTCGCGACCGACCTCCTCGAGCGTCCGGGCATGCCCGTCGTCGAGGCCGAAGCGGAGGCGCAAGACGCGCTGCTCGCGGCCGTCGAGGCTCGCCAGCACGTGCTCGATCTGCTCGCGCCGCATGCGGTCCGCGACCACGTCCAGCGGGGAGACGGCATCCTCGTCCGGGATCAGCTCGCCCAGCTCCGCGTCGCCCTCGTCGCCCACCGGCGACTGCAGCGAGACGGGCTCCCGGCCGAGCTTGCGGATCTCCTCGACGCGCTGGGGCGTCATCGCCGGCGTCTCGTCGGGCAGGGCCGACGCGATCTCGGTGTTGGTTGGCTCGCGGCCGAGCTGGGTGGACAGCTCGCGCACGACGCGTGCCACGCGACCCATCGTCTCGACCATGTGGACGGGGATCCGGATGGTCCGGCTCTGGTCCGCGAGGCCGCGCTGGATCGCCTGGCGGATCCACCAGGTGGCGTAGGTGCTGAACTTGAACCCGCGCTCGTATTCGAACTTGTCCACTGCGCGGATCAGGCCGGCGTTGCCCTCCTGGACGAGGTCCAGCAGGCCCATCCCGGCCTGGTTGATGTACTTGCGCGCGATCGAGACGACCAGCCGCAGGTTGGCGGAGGTCAGGTGGTCCCGCGACTGCTTGGCGAGGTTCTTGAGCGACGGGCGCATCTCGTCGATGAACTCGGTGGCGTTGCCGGCCTCCAGGTAGCGGCGGATCGCCGGGTAGGCGATCTCCGCGCGAGCCCAGTCGCGCAGCTCGCGGAGCGCGACGTTGCCGCGGATCTCGGCGTTCGGCTTGCCGAGCTCGCCCTCGATCCAGTCCAGGACCTCCGTGAAGGTCTCGGCGTCCAGGCGCTCGTTGTAGACGGAGCGCAGGTCCTGGGCGCGGACGAGGCGCTCCTTGAGCGCATCGGTCTCGGCCTTCTTCAGCGCGTCCGCCAGGCCCATCGAGGGCGCGGTCACGAGCAGGTCCAGGGCGTCATCCGAGTGGAGCGCCGCGCTGACGATGCGGTGGGCCTCTGTGTCGAACGGCACGGTGTACTTGCGGTTCTTCGCCCGGGCCGTGGCCTCGGTGTGGTGGAGCGTCCACTCGTGGATGCTCAGGAGGGCCTTCCAGGGCTCGGCGGCGGCCTGCCTGCCCAGCTCCATGCTCTTGGCGAGGATGACCTCCTCCTCGGCGGTCAGGAGCGGCACGCGGCCGATCTCCCGCAGGTAGAGGCGTACGGAGTCGTCCGTGTCCAGGACCTCGGACGCAACCGGTTCCGGGTCCGCCTCCTCGGGGGCGGCGGGGCGGGGAGCCGGCTCCGGCGCGACCACCACGACCTCGGCGACCAGCGCCGCGGCCTCGAGCTCCGCCGCCACGGGGTCAAGCTCGATGGAGACCGCCGCGAGGTCCACGTCGGCATCGGATACAGGAGAGACAAGGTCGGAAGAAATCACTTTGCTCCAGTTGACGACGCCACGCTCGGCCGCGCGGCCCGTGGAATTCGGACGACCGTCCGGAAGGGAAAGCTGGACCCGCGTACCGGGTCCACGCCGCCCGACACACGTAGTGGCGTGTCAAATGACACGCCATTGGCCCGCTAGTCTAGGCCATCGGCAAGGGCTTGACAACCCCTCAACTTGATACCCGTGGGGAGTATGCGCGCGTTCGCCCGGAGGCGCACCGGACGCCGACCACCGCGACATACGGGAACGCCCGGCCTGGGGGGAAGGTCGGGCGTCCCGGGTCTCGCGGTGAGACACGCCAGTGGTAGGCGGCGAGGTCTACACAGAATTGCGCAGGATCGCCGGACGATCGGAGGATCAGGCGGGGGAGCCGGCTCCGGCGCCGCGCCACTGCTCCCGCCAGACCTCGGCGATCCAGGCGACCTCTTCCTCGGGGAGCTCGGGCACCGGGCCGAACGTGCTCGCGCGCAGGAAGACCTCGGCGGCACCCTCGGTC
>DATCGK010000417.1:0-3207 GCA_036508975.1 Candidatus Limnocylindrales bacterium | reverse complement strand
CGTGCCGAAGGCCGCCTTCTTGGCGAGCAGGGTCGGCGTGTTCGCGGGCCAGCCGCAGTCCGCCATCGTCATGGGCACATCCCCCTCGCCGACCTGCGTGCGCGGTCCGGGCTTACCACCGAGCAGCCGATCTACGCGGGGCGGGCATCCGGTCGGCTCATCGTCCCAAGCTTGGAGCCTCGCTGAGCGGTTCGCGGCCCGGCTTGTTCGCAGTGTTCGCGCGCACTCCCGGATCGACCGGGGTCGATACTCGAAGGAGCGCGCGCCAGGCGCAGGTGTCGCGGTGGGCGGCGGAATAGCGATTGGGGCCGCCCTTGGCATGCTCATCGGCCTGTTGCTGTCGGCCGAACTCTGGCTGATGGTCGGCGTCGGCGTTGTGGCTGGCCTGCTGATCGGTGCGATCGTCGATCTACAGAGGGCTCGCTGAAACCTGGAGGCAAGCCGGAGCGATTTCGCCGGCGGAGGAACGGCCGTCGGGCTGAGTTGCGCGTCACCTCGCCGACCTGCGTGCGCGGTCGGGCCTCACGACGGAGGAGCTGATCTATGCGGGCCGGGCAGCGGGCTGGCTCGAGGTCCCGAGCCTCGAGCCTCGCTGAGGCAACTCGGCAGCCTCAGACGAGCAGGGCGGCGCGCGCTCGCGCGGGCCCGCCGGCTTTGACCAGATCTCCGCCTCCTCCTACGATCGCGCGGTCCTTGGCCCGATGCCCGGGACGAGCCATCCGCTGAAGGAGCCACATGCCGCAGGAACAGATCGTCGTGCTCGGGATCATCGCCGGGGCGACGATCTTCATCGGCTTGCCAGTGGGTCGGCTCACCGGCGCCGGCGCGTCGCTGCGCGCATTCCTGAGCGCGATCGCGGTCGGAATCCTGCTGTTCCTCTTCTGGGACGTGATCAGCGCAGCCGTCGACAGCATCGAGAGCACGCTCCTCGGGGCGGTCCACGGCACCGGTTCGTGGAGCGACTTCGCACTCCTCGCCGCGACCGGTGCCCTCGGCCTCGCGGCATCGCTGCTCGGGCTGGTCGCCTATGAGCGTTGGCTCGCCATGCGCGGCGCACGAAGAGCCGGCCCGGGCGAGGCCTCCGGCACCGCACCCGCCGGTAGTCCACCCGTGGCCACCGGGCGGCAGCTCGCGATCCTGATCGCCGTCGGGATCGGCCTCCACAACTTCGCCGAGGGTCTTGCGATCGGCCAGTCGGCTGCTGCCGGCGAGCTCGCCTTCGCCGGCACACTGGTCATCGGCTTCGCGCTCCACAACGCCACCGAGGGGTTCGGGATCGTAGCGCCGCTCGCCGGCGGATCCGTCCGGCCGAGCTGGGCGTTCCTCGGCGCCATGGGGATCATCGGGGGCGGGCCAACCGTGCTCGGCACCATCGTCGGACAGGCCGTTGTCAACACGACCCTCTCGGTCGCGTTCCTCGGCCTGGCCGCCGGTTCGATCCTCTACGTGATCATCGAGCTCCTGGGCGTCAACCGGGCCTTCGGGCTGAAGGTCCTCGCGAGTGCGGGAATCCTGGTCGGCATGTTCCTCGGGTTCGGCACCGACTTCATCCTCAAAGCCTTCGGCGGCTGACCGGGCCCGCAGGCGTCGGCATGGGTCGCTGCGCTCAATCCTCCGCGCCTGCCGCCGCGGCAGGCAAGTCCGACGACGGTCGCTCCCAGCGGCCGATGCTCGCGAAGATGGCCGGCAGGTAGCGCCGCTTCCGCACGAGGAGGGCGAACGCGACGACCATGTAGATCGCCGAGAAGACGAGCCGGACTTCGGTGTTCGGGAACGGGAACTGGAGGATGAACAGCCCGAAGATCGCGGCCGCCTCCCGCAGCCCGAACCGCATGTCGGCGAGGACGGCGAAGGCGAGCAGGGCCTGGGCGCTCGTGAGCAGGAACTCCTCGGTCTGGCGGTCGTCGAGCGGCAGCGGGGCCCCTCCCCCGCCCCCCAGCGTGTAGGCGACCCAGATGCTCCCCACCAGCAGCGTCCACTGGTTCACCTTCGCCGAGAGGAGCATGCCGAGCCCATCCGCGGCGTGGAGCCGCCAGGCGAAGATCGTGGCGACGATGAGCTCGGGGGCCTCCGACGAGAGCGGCGCCAGCCACTGCACGAGCAGGAACTGGTCGATCCCCAGGGTCTCCCCGGTCGCGACGAGGCCGTCGGCAAACGGCTTCGCGGCCATGACCACGATCGCCGCGGCGGCGACGAACAGCGAGGTGACGAGCACGCGCCGCTGACGCTGGGGCAGGAGCGCGATTGTCGCCGCGACCCCGATCAGCTCTGGCTCGCCTCGCCCTTCGCGGGTGACCCGCCAGAGGTAGGCGCCGAACAGCGCGAGCAGGACCACGGCGTCGTACCAGGCGATCGAGCGGGTCAGGGGGATCAGGAACGCGTAGGCACTGGCAACAGCGAGGAAGGCGAGCTCCACCCGGTTCCGGGACGGCAGGACGATCGCTGGCACGCGGTCGGCCACGTCCATGGCCGGGGCGGACTCGACCGCGCCTCGATGTCGCGCGCGCCGCATCGCCCAGAAGCCGACGAAGGCAACGAGCGGCCAGCCGATGCCGATGAGGAGCCGGTTCGAGCCCGTCATGTTGGCGGCCGCGAACTGGGCGTAGGCGGGGTTCGAGCCGGCCGTGAACGAGAAGTAGAGGTCGACTGCGTACTCGGGCAGGACGGCGATCAGCGCGAGGATCGCGATGGCGAGGCTGCCCGAGATGTCCACCTGGGCCGCCTCGGCCGCCCACGACAGGATGACGGCCGACGCCACGACGCTCGCGCCGTAGACGATCACGGTGATACCGGGGGACAGCTCGGTCCCCGTCAGCCGCGCCACGATCGCGGGAAGGGCGAACATCGCCGTCAGTCCGAGCTTGCGCCACATGGTCGTCGACACCTCCGCTTCCTGTGAGGTGTCGCCCCGGGGGTGCGGCGAAACCTCGGCCAGGTGCTCCCTGGTCGAAGGTCTCATCCGCCTCGGGTCGAGGTGGGGGACCGGGCCGAAGCCGGTGTGTCGATCTCCCCTGGCCGCCGGGGGTGGCGGTCGGACTACTCCCCTTCGGGTGTCAGTCTACCCGTCGAGGGCAGGCTCCGTCGCGCTGGCCACCGTCCACCGGGCCACGGTCGGCGGCTCAGTGGACGGTGATGGTCCCCGTCATCGAGGAGTGGATCGAGCAGTGGTAGGCGAACGTGCCCGCCTTCGTGAAGGTCTGGCTGAAC
>DATCGK010000416.1:0-2297 GCA_036508975.1 Candidatus Limnocylindrales bacterium | reverse complement strand
GCCGATCCGGTGCGTCGAGTGCGGCATCTGCACCTACAACTGCCCGCTGGGGATCGACATCCGGGCCAAGGTCCGCCTGCGGCAGCCGATTGCCGACAGCTACTGCCTGACCTGCGGCGAATGCGTGGCCCGCTGTCCGCGCGGCACCCTGCGGTTCGAGGTGTCCACGGTGTTCAGCGCCGGCTCCATCCTCGGTGGCGGCTGAGATGCCTCGACGCTACGTGATCGTCGGCAACGGACCGGCAGGCGTCACGGCGGCGGAGACGATCCGGCGGAACGATGCGGCCGGCGACATCCGCATCGTGGGTGGCGAGGACGTCGGCTTCTACTCCCGCCCTGGCCTGGCCTACATGCTGACGGGCGCGATCCCGGAGGAACGGCTCTTCTCGCGCCCGGAATCGACCTACGAGCGAGCGCGCGTCCAGCGGACGGTGGGCACGGTGCGGACGATCGAACCCCGGGGCCACCGGCTCGAGCTGGCCGGTGGCGAGGTGCTCCGCTACGACCGCCTCCTCCTGGCCGTCGGAGCCCGGGCCGTCCGGCCGGAGATCCCGGGGATCGACCTCGAGGGCGTGGTGACGCTCGACAACCTGGAGGACGCCCGGCGCATCCTGCGTCTCGCACGGCGGGCCAAGCGGGCGTGCGTCGTCGGCGGCGGGATCACGGCGATCGAGCTGGCCGAGGGTTTGGTGGCGCACGGTGTCGAGACCCACTACCTCATGCGCGGCGACCGCTATTGGGGCAGCGTCCTCGATCCGCACGAGTCGGCACTGGTGGAAGAGCGCCTGGCCGAGGACCGGATCCGGATCCAGCGCGGGGTGGAGCTCGCCGGCGTCATCGGACGCGACGGACGGGTCTCCGCCATCAAGACCCGCGACGGCGCCGTCATCAGGTGCGACATCCTGGCCGTGGCGATCGGAACCCAGCCACGCCTCGAGCTTGCGCAGGGTGCAGGCCTGGAGACGGGCCGCGGCATCTGGACCGACGCAACCTTCCAGACCAGCGACCCCGACATCTTCGCCGCCGGCGACGCGGCCGAGGTGCTCGACCCGGCGACCGGCGAGCGGGCGGTCGACAGCCTCTGGTCGGTCTCGATGGAGCAGGGACGGGTCGCCGGGGAGTACCTGTCCGGCGTCGGCCAGCCATACCGCCGACCGGCGCCCTTCAACGTGACGAAGATCGGTGGCGTGACCACGACCCTCATCGGGGCCGTCGGCACGGGCGGCCGGGATGGCGACCTGGTGACCCTGGCCCGGGGGGACAGCCACGCCTGGCGGGAGCAGCTCGATGCCTTCGCCGTGGTGTCGGACACGAGCGCCAATCATCTCCGGCTGGTGCTGGGTGACGATCGGATCATGGGCGCCGTGGTCATGGGCGACCAGGCTCTCTCGCGTCCGTTGCAGCACCTGATCCGGGAGCGGGTCGACATCCGCTGGGTGCGTGACCGACTGTTCCGGGGGCCCGTCGAGGTCCACCACGCACTCCGGGCCCTCATGGACAGGGTGGCCTCCCCTGGCACGGTATAGGGAGCTCTTGGTGGCGCTGCTCGTGGTCCTCGCCATCACCGGGTTGTACGCGGGCTATGCCGATGCCGTCGGCGTTCCGGCGGCGAGCGGCCTCCTCGGCCACTCCCTGGGGATCGTCGGGTTCGGGTTGATGCTGATGACGGAGACCCTGTACTCCCTGCGCAAGAGGGCCATGCGTCGGCCGCGGGGAAGCATGCACGCCTGGCTTCAGTTCCACATCGTCACTGGGATCGTCGGCTCCTACCTGGTCATTCTCCACTCGGCCTGGAGCTTCAACGGGCTGGCGGGAGCGCTGACCGTCATGACGGTGGTGGTCGTCATCAGCGGGTTCATCGGCAGGTACATCTACACCGCCACGCCGCGTACGGCGGACGGGGCTGTGATCGAGGCGCAGGTCCTGCAGATGCAGCTCGACCTCGCGCGGCAGGAGCTCGCGCAATCCTCGCCGGCGGCCACGGCGGTTCTTCCCGTCGCGACACGGGGCCGCAAGCCGGCGGAAGCGCGCCGCCTGCGTGATCTCGAGCGACAGATGGCGGCGCTCCGCTGGGCGCGACGAGCCCTGGCCACCTGGCACGCGATCCACGTCCCGCTGGGGATGGCGCTGTTCGTGATGGCCTTCGCGCACATCGGGGCCGCCGTGTACTACGCCACGTTGCTCCGTTGAGGCGAGGGAAGCGCTGATGCGCCGTCCGCTGGGCTGTCTCACCTTCTCGGCGCTCATCGCGGCCGTCCTGGCGGTGTTGGCCATCCTCGGCGCCACCGCGGTCACCG
>DATCGK010000415.1:0-5273 GCA_036508975.1 Candidatus Limnocylindrales bacterium | reverse complement strand
TCGGTCATCGGGGTCGCCCTCCGGCCACCGCGACGGGGCGCTCATCGGCCTCGATGGCCGCGCGCATCGCCCGGTGGGCGTAGTGAAGTCGGGAACGTGCCGTGCCCACGGGGATCCCGAGTCGCTCCGCGATCTCGGCCGGGGCCAGGCCCAGGTAGTGGGTGAACACGAGGATCGCCCGCTGATCGGGCGGGAGCCGCCGGAAGCCGCGCTCGAGCCGGTCACGGTTGTCGAACGACAGCGTCTCGTCCGGTCCGGCCGGCCCGTCGACCGGGAGGACGCGGACGTTCGCGTTCCATGTCCGCCAGCGGCGCGCTTCCGCGTAGCTGGCGTTGACGAGCAGGCGCTGGAGCCAGGCGTCGAAACGGTCCGGATCGCGAAGACCGGGCAACTCACGCCAGGCGATCACCAGCGTCTGCTGCACGGCATCCTCGGCCCGTGCGACGTCCCGGAGGATGCGGTGGGCGATTGCCATCAGCCGGTCACCGCGCGTCCGGGCCAGGATGGCGAATGCCTCCCGGTCCCCCCGCTGGGCCTGCTCGACGAGGTCGCGATCCAATCGCCCGTCCTCCGCGGCGCCCACCGGGGACGCCCTCCGACTCTACTGAGTCGTTGGGGGCCGCGTGCGTTCAATCCCCAGGTTCGGGGTCACGGACGCGTGGCAGCGCGTCTGCCTGTGGGCGGTGTCGTGGCGTCAGTGGGTTGACGGCCTGCGGCGAGTGTGTGACGGTCTTGCCCGAGGTGACCCCACGATCCAGGTAGTGGCCTTCGTCGTGCTCTCCGTCCCCATTATCTACGTCTCGCGCGCCTCGCTCCGGGCGCCGCGCTCCCATGGCTCCTACCGCTTCTTCGCCTGGGAATTCATCCTCGCGCTGGTTGTGCTCAACATCGGCGCCTGGTTCGCCGACCCGCTCGTTTGGCACCAGATTGTCTCGTGGGTCCTGCTGGTCGCCTGCTTCGTGCCGCTGGTCTTTGGGATCCGCTCGTTGACCACCCGGGGCAGGCCGGTGAAGCGCCGGGAGGACGATGCCTCCCTGCTGGCCTTCGAGAGGACCAGCACCCTCGTCACGACCGGCATCTACCGCTATATCCGGCACCCGCTGTACTGCTCGCTGCTGCGACCAGCGGCCCATACCGCCGGTCGCAGTCGGAACGTTGACGGGAAACCCGTCCGGGTCCCGGACGAAGGGGAGATCAGCAGGCATGACTGCCGCGGCACCGGTGCTGCGCAAGCACGGCAACGCCTACGGCATCTTCATCCTGGTCCTGACGATCTTCTCGCTGGCGATCATGGTGCTGCTGCTCCTGCCGGTCACCCCGGCCGAGCGCGACCTGCTGACCCTGTACGACAACGCGGTCTGCGTCATCTTCCTCATCGACTTCGCGGTCAACCTCCTGGGCGCCAAGCCGAAGCGGGCCGACTTCATCGGCCAGCGGGGCTGGTTGGACCTGATCGGGTCGCTGCCGAGCATCGGCATCTTCCAGATCGGAGCCCTGTTCCGCCTGGCCCGCCTGAGCCGGCTTGTCCGGATCACCCGCCTGCTGCGCGGCCAGGTCGGCAAGGACCTCCTCCTCGACGTGCTCAAGAACCGCAGCCAGTACGCGACGTTCATCACGATCCTGCTGGCCGGGATCGTGCTCTCCGTCGGGAGCATCCTCGTGCTCGAGTTCGAGAGCCGGTCGCCGGATTCCAACATCAGGAGCGGCGGCGATGCCATCTGGTGGGGCCTCGTGACGATCACGACGGTCGGCTACGGGGACTTCTACCCGGTGACGCTGATGGGACGCATCACCGGCATCTTCGTCATGTTCGCCGGCATCGGGATCATCGGCGCCCTCGCGAGCATCCTCGCGAGCATCCTTGCCAGCCTGCTGGTCCCGCCGGCGACGCCCGAGAAGCCCGCGCCCGCAGCGGAGCCGGCGGTCGGCGCGGCGGCGGTCGAGACACCGGCGACCGCCTCCGTTGCCGAGGAGCTGGCGGCGATCCGGCCCGAGCTCGCGGCGCTCCGCCAGGCGCTGGCCGACGGCGGAGACGCGCCCACCGGGGCTTCGCCGACTGCGTAGCGGTCCTCCGGGTTACCGCCGTCCGCTCACGACCGCTCACCTGAGGGCACCACATCGCGCCGGTCGTCGCGGACCGTGGCGATGAGTGGTGCCTTGCCGGTCGGCCCGCGGTCGATCGACGCCACCCGCTCGATCTCGACAGACGGATCGGCCACCCCCGCCCGGGCCAGGGCGGTCCGGAGATCGGCGGCCACGCGACCGTCCATCGCCGGGTCGGCCGGACCGGTCAGCCTGACGACCAGTCGGTCGGGCGTCGCGAGCACCTGCCAGCCCGCGACGCGCAGCCCGTCCATCACCCCGTGGATCACGACCGGGTGAACCGCCACTGATCTCCCTCCCGGGCCCGGCAGCGAGATCGCCTCCTCCGAGCGCCCCGCGACCCGGTCGAGCAGACGGTACGGGCGCTCGCACGGACACCAGCCCTCAGCCAGGCGAACGCTGTCGTGCAGCTCATACCGGATGAGCGGGAGCGTGCGGCCGAACAGGACCGTGACCAGGAGCCGCTCGCCGAAGACGCCGGACGGCACAGGCCGGTTGCCGGCGTCCACGACCTCGACGATCAGCAGGTCCTCGTACAGGTGCAGCCCCCGCCGGGCCTCGCACTCGGAGGCGATCCCGGCGGTCTCCGAGGCCGCGTAGTGGTCCACGATTCGGGCGCCCCAGGCCGACTCGACCCGACGCCGGACATCGGCAGTCAGCACCTCCGCGCCGCACATCACGACGTCCGGCTCGATCGACAGCCGGCCGGCCAGCTGCTCGTCGGCCAGGACGCCTGCGATCGACGGGTAGACCACGAGCAGGTTCGGCCGCCAGGCGTTCAGCCGTTCGACCGACCGGTCAAGCGGCTCGGCGACGTCCAGGCTGATGGTGTTGGACCAGGCGGCTGGCAGCGTGAGGGCCGCCCGTCCGGACATGTGCCAGGCGCGCGTGGTCCCCACGGTGGCGATCCTGACCCGTCGCAACGGCCCGGCCCGCAAGCCTCCCCAGTCCGATCCGCGGACGAAGGACGCGAGCACGTGCGCCCACTCGGCCTCGTCGAATGGGAGCGTGAGCGGTTGCCCGGAACTCCCGGAGGTGGCCACCAGCCAATAGCGGCCCAACAGAGGGTCCGTGGGACGGTCGGTCAGCCAGCGCTCGAGGACATCGCCGCGCAGTCGCGGGTCCGTGACGATCTCGTCGCGATGGGCGACCAGGTCCTCCCGGGTGAGGACGGGCAGCTCCTCGAGCGGCGCGTCCTCGAGGCCCGCGTAGGTGCGCCGGTACCAGGGTGAGCGCGCCAGCGCGTGGGCCCGAAGCCGCCCGAGCGCATCCGCCTGGTGCCGCTCGAGTCGCTCGCGGCTCCAGCGGTCCCGCCGGCCGAGTCCCTCGCGCACCCAGAGGAGACGCGCCGCCCCCGTGACCGGGTTCACGGCTCGGCCGCCGGTTCGGCAACCGTTCGCCGGAAGAGCACGACCGACCGGTAGATCCCCGTCCGCTCGGCGTCGGTCAGCTCCGCGGACAGCGGGGCGTCGTGGATGAGCAGCCCTGCCGCCCGCCCGCGCGGCGCCGGGGGCGCGGCGAACACCGACCGGAGGAGGACACGCCCACCCGGCCGGACCGCGCGGCCCAGGGCGTCCCAGAGCCGCAGCCGGTCGGCCTCGCCCAGCCAGTCCGGGACGTTCGAGAGATCGACCGCGTCGTAGGCCGCGGCCGGAGCGGCCGCGAGCACGTCGACGACCGAACCTTCCACGAGCCGCACGCGCACCGAGGCGTCCGACAGGCGCCCCTGGGGCTCCGCCCGCAGCCACGGGACCTCGAACCGCGGGTCGGCCGGCCGCCCGGCCAGGATCGGCATCAGGTACGGGTTCTCCCGGATGAGCGACGTCGCGACGACATGCGACACCCTCGTCTCGAGCCAGCCGGCGAACCCCTCGCTGCCCAGGGCCGTGCGCTCCTGCGGATCGAGCACCACGGACCGGAGCACGAGGGTCCGGCTCAGCAGCCAGCGCGTCACCGGGTTCCAGAACCGGCGGCGGAACACGCGCTCGTAGGCACGCGCCTGCGCCGCCGTGTCCGGGACACGCATGATGGCCGGCACGAGCAGGGGTCCGCCGAGGACGCGGAGGCCGAACCCAGCCGAGGCCATCGCCAGGCCCAGCGGGTGATGAACATGGAGCCCGGTCTCGAAGATGCCGATCCAGCGATCCCAGTATCGGCACGCCCGCTGGTCCAGGAGCGGTCGAAGTTGGCCGCGGTAGATGGCCCGTGCCCCAGGGGACCGGCCCTCCGAGAACAGCTCGATGAGCTGGTCGGGGTCGAGGGAGCGGACGGCCGCCAGCTTGAGCGCGAGGAGGTGCAGCTGGGCGGGGTTGCTGTCCACCGCGACCACCGTGCCGGCACCCCAGGCAACGGCGTCGAGCGCCTTGTCGCCCGCCGAAGCGATGACCAGCACGTCGTCGCTGGGCTGTATGGCGAGGGCGCGCCGGTCGACCTCGTGATCCTCGAAGACGCGGGTGAAGACGATGCCCGATCGCAGCGCGCGAAGCCGCCGGCGCAGGAGGGTCATCGGCGCAGCCTACGTCGCCGGTGCGACGGGTTGGCCGGGCGGACCGGCCTGGTCGGGTCGGTCGGGTCGGTCGAAGAGGCGGACGATCGTCGCCCGCTTGCCGGCGGGTCCCCGCTCCAGGCCCTCGACCGCCCGGACATCGATCGAAAGTCCGCTGCCGATCTCCGCCTCGAGGGATTGGCGCAGCTGCCCGGCGGCCGCCTCGCTCCAGGCCGGGCCGGGGACCGCCTCGAGCTCCGCCCGCGCGGGCTCCACCTGGACCAGCCGGTAGGCAGCCACCGCGTCCGGCAGCGCCATGATCGCGCGGTAGCAGGCATCGAGCAGGAAGCCCGGCGAGAGCCAGCGGCCATCGGCGAGGCGGAACCCGTCGTTCGCGCGCCCGGTCAATCCAACCAGGCGCCGGCTGTGCCGCCCGCACGGGCAGTCCCCCTCCCCGATCTCGGCCAGGTCCCCCTGGCGGTAGCGGATGAACGGCATCGCGGTGTTGTGGAGCTCGGTGCCCACCACCTCGCCAAGGCCATCGGCCGGCGTCGTGCCGCCCGGCTCGAGGATCTCCGTGTAGACGATGTCCTCCATCAGGTGGTAGCTCTTCGCTGGACACTGGGCGGCGATCCGGGTGAGCTCCTCGCTGCTGAACTCGTCGCGGACGCCGCAGCCGAGCACG
>DATCGK010000414.1:0-15947 GCA_036508975.1 Candidatus Limnocylindrales bacterium | reverse complement strand
CGTGCTCGGGACGACACGATAACTCGACGGCGTCTCGCGCCTGGACCGGTCAAGCCCGCCGAATCGCGTGCTGCAACGCTCGGCGACACGCTGCCAATGTCGTCGCTGGTGCCGCTCGCTGACGCGTACCGGGTTGGCCCTGCGGTGCGTGAACGCGCCCAGAACGGCCCATGTGGCCGCTGACCGCTGGCCGATGACACATGTGGCCGCCCACCGCTGGACATCGAGACGCGGAAGGTGTACTACCCGGTGATCCGGGGAGTTGCCAGGACGCAAGCACCCCAGTGCCTCGCCGTCGAGCTGGCGTTTCCCCCTCATGGGTGAGAGGTGTTCGTCGTGCGCGTCCCCGCGATCCTGCCTCGTGTCGTCGCCGCCGCTGTCCTGGTGGCTGCCGCCGGGTTTCCGGCAGGCGTCCTTGCCGCTCCGCCGTCCTCGACCGGAGCCGTCGAGGTATCCGCGGCCGTGGCGCACGCCGTGTCGCCTCCGATGCGCAACCTCGGTCCCACCGCTCCTTCAGCGGCGAACCTGCGAGAGCGCCCGCTTCGGCTCGTCGGACCGGGCAGCAGCCCGAACCAGCCGGATGGCGCCCTCCAGACGACGGCTGGCACCCAGATCGCCGTCCAGCCCGGCGGCCTCAGCTTTGACGGCGTCGGCGTGTGCGGAGCGGGTGCCGGCTGCTACGCCCCGCCTGACACGAACGGCGCCGTTGGCGCAACGCAGTTCGTCCAGTGGGTGAACACCGCGTATGCGGTCTTCGACAAGTCGACCGGCGCCGTCATCCTCGGCCCGATCGCGGGCAACGCGATCTGGGCGAATCTCGGCGGCGGTTGCGCCACGAATAACGACGGCGACCCGATCGTCCAGTACGACAAGGTCGCCAACCGCTGGATCCTCACCCAGTTCTCGATCACCGGAGCGAACGGCACCTCCATCCCGTACCTGCAATGCGTGGCGGTGTCCCAGACGTCCGACGCGACTGGTGCGTACAACCTCTACGCCTTCGGCTACTCGCAGTTCCCGGACTACCCGAAGCTCGGCGTCTGGCCCGACGCCTACTACGTCACGTTCAACATGTTCACGAGCACCTTCGTCGGTCCTCAGGTCTGCGCCTACGACCGGACGTCGATGCTCGCTGGGTTGGCAGCCACCCAGCAATGCTTCCAACTGAGCAACAGCTACGGCGCCATGCTCCCGGGCGACTTCGATGGCACGATGGCGCCGCCGATCGGTGCGCCAGACCCGGTACTGAGTCTTGGCACGAACTCACTCAACCTTTGGCGGTTCCACGTAGATTGGGCCCACTCGGCAAACACAACGCTGACCGGTCCGATCAACGTGCCCGTGGCGTCGTTCAGTCGCGCCTGCAACGGGAGCAACTGCGTTCCCCAGCCCAGCACGAGCCAGAAGCTGGACTCGCTCGGCGATCGGCTGATGTATCGGCTCGCCTACCGGCGTTTTGCGGATGGGCACGAGTCGCTCGTCGTCAACCACTCGGTCAGCGTGGGCGGCAACCTCTTCAAGTCGGGCGTGAGCTCGGTCCGTTGGTACGAACTGCGCAACGTGACGAGCGGGACGCCTACCGTCTACCAGCAGGGCACCCTGAGCGCATCTGATGGCATCCATCGTTGGATGGGCAGCATCGCGATGGATCAGGCCGGCGATATCGCGCTGGGCTACAGCGCGTCGAGCGCGTCCGTCTACCCCTCGATCCGCTACACCGGCTGGGTCCCGACCGATTCCCTCGGCACGATGGAGGCGGAATCCATCATCCAGGCTGGCTCTGGTTCACAGCTCCAGAACCTCAGCCGCTGGGGCGACTACAGCGCCATGAGCGTGGATCCGGTTGACGACTGCACGTTCTGGTATACGAACGAGTACCTGAAGTCAAGCGGGACGTGGAACTGGAGCACGCGGATCGCGTCGTTTAAGTTCCCGAACTGCGGTAGCCCCGACTTCAGCATGAGCGCGACGCCGGCGAGCCAGACGGTGACCCAGGGTTCGGGCACGAGCTACACGGTCACGGTCACCCCGAGCGGCGGATTCACCGGCTCGGTCAGCCTGAGCGTGTCGGGCCTGCCGCCGACCGGTGTCACCTCTTCGTTCAGCCCCAATCCGACCACCGGCTCGTCGACCCTCTCGGTGACGACCAGTTCGACCACCCCGACCGGCACCTACCCGCTGACGATCACCGGCGCCAGCGGGAGTCTCACCCACACCAGCAGCGCGACACTCGTGGTAGCGGCGGCTCCGGTGATCACGAGCCTAAACAACGCCACCTTTACCGTGGGCAACACGGGAACCAGCTTTACCGTCACGAGCACCGGCTTCCCGACCCCGGTGATCTCCGAGACGGGCGCCCTGCCCGGCGGGGTCACGTTCACGGCCAACGCGAACGGCACGGCCACACTGGCCGGCACCCCGGCCTCCGGAACCGGCGGGACCTACCCGATCACGTTCACCGCCACTAACGGGGTCGGCCCCAACGCCACCCAGAGCTTCACCCTCACCGTCAACCAGGCTCCGGCGATCACGAGTGGCGCGAGCGCGACCTTCACCGTCGGCTCTGCGGGCAGCTTCACCGTCACGAGCACCGGCTTTCCCGTCTCGTCCTTGGTCCAGGGCGGCGCGACCCTACCGAGCACGGTGACGTTTACCGATAACGGCAACGGCACGGGCACCCTCCAGGGCACGCCGGTCGCGGGGACCGCCGGCACCTACAGCTTGACTTTCACCGCCCACAATGGCGTCGGCTCCGATGCCGTCCAGACCTTCACCCTCACGGTCAACCCGGCCGCCACCCCCGACTTCAGCATGAGCGCGACGCCAGCGAGCCAGACGGTGACCCAGGGTTCGGGCACGAGCTACATGGTCACGGTCACCCCGAGCGGCGGATTCACCGGCTCGGTCAGCCTGAGCGTGTCGGGCTTGCCGAGCGGAGCCACGCCAACCTTCAGTCCCAATCCCACCACGGGCTCGTCGACCTTCTCGGTGGCGACCACCTCGGGCACCCCGACCGGCACCTACCCACTGACGATCACCGGCACGAGCGGCACCCTCAGCCACACCGCGACCGCGACGCTCAAGGTTCGGTGAGTTCGGAGGATCAGAAGGCCGCGTCGCGGCATCGTCACGCGGATCCTACGGCGATGGCCGACGTGCCATGACATGGCCGTCGATCGCCTTCGCCCCGTCGCGGGCGGTACGCGAATCGGGCTCGGCCTGCCGATCGTGACGACACGATAACTGGACACGTTTCGCTCGGGCCCGTGAGCACGGTGCTGTTATGCATAGGCGTCCCGGCCTTCCAAGCTGCATGTCGCGAGTTCGAACCCCGTCTCCCGCTCCAGCATTCGCCAGCCATGCGTTGGCTCGGCCCCGGCCGTGCCTGGCCCCGGCCGTGCCTACGCCTCGGCGATGACCCCGATCGAGACCCGGAACCCCACGCGGCGCTGCTGTGGCGGCATGAGCGTGCCCTGGCCCACGGGCGCGTCGCCCGGGAACCACCTCACCCACTCCTCGCTGAACGGCTCGAACTCCGCCGGGTCGCGCAGGCACCAGTTGGCCCACACGATCTTGTCCAGCGACGAGCCCTCCTCCTCCAGCCTCGCCTGCAGGTTCTTGAGGCACTGAACGGCCTGCACCCGGATCGTGTCTCCCACCAGCCGGCCCGTCTCCGGGTCCACGGGGCCCACGGACGAGAGGTAGACCATGCCGCCGGCGCTGACGGCCTTGCCGAGGCCAACGGTGAGCCGCGGCGCCGCCGTGGGATCCCCGTGCTCGATGCCGATGGACCGGCCCTTGCCGATCCGTGTCTTGACCGGGTGGTCCGCGCCCTCGGGCGGGATGCCGAAGTCACCCGGCGGGAGCTCGATGCCGTTCGCGGCGAACTTGGGCATGAACGTCGGGCGGACCCCGGTCGGCTCCAGCGTGCCCAGGACCTTGCCGTTCTCGTTGACGCCGGTCTGCTTGAACTCGAAGATGTCATGGGTGAGGATCTGGTCGTCCTCGATCCCGTAGACCTCGGTGATGTTGAGGATCTTGCGCGAGCCGTCGCTCAGGCGGGCGGTGTGGACGATGAGGTCCACGGCAGACGCGATCTGCTCCCGGATGGACCGCAGCGGCATCTCGTAGCCGGACATCAGGATCATCGTTTCCAGGCGCCGGAGCATGTCCGGCGAGCTGTTCGCGTGGCCCGTCGAGAGCGAGCCCTCCTGGCCAACCGTCATGGCCTGGACCATGTCCAGCGCCTCGCCGCCGCGGCACTCGCCGACGATGATCCGGTCCGGGCGCATGTGGAGCGCGTTGCGCAGCAGGTCGCGGGTCGTGATCTCGCCCTCGCCCTCCAGGTTAGCCGGCCGAGCCTCCAGGGTGATGACGTGCTCCTGGCGCAGCTGCAGCTCGGCGGCATCCTCGATGGTGACGATCCGCTCCTCCTCGGGGATGAACGCGGAGATCACGTTGAGCGTGGTCGTCTTGCCGGAGCCCGTGCCGCCCGAGACGAAGATGTTGAGCCGGGCTTCGACGCAGGCGCGCAGGAAGTCGAACATCTCGGCCGTCGCCGTGCCAAACCCGACCAGGTCCTCCACCGTGTAGGGCCGGGAGGAGAACTTCCGGATGGTGATGACCGGGCCGATGAGCGATAGCGGCTCGATGATGCAGTTGACCCGGGAGCCGTCCGGGAGACGGGCGTCCACGCGCGGGCTCGTCTGGTCGATGCGGCGCCCCAGGGGCGTGATGATCCGGTCGATGATCCGCAGGACGTGGTCGTTGTTGAGGAACGTCGCGCCAACCAGCGAGATCTTGCCGCCCCGCTCGATGTAGATCTGGTTGGGGCCGTTGACCATGATCTCCGTGATCGTCGGGTCGGCCAGGAGCGGCTCCAGCGGACCGAGCCCCTGGACCTCGGCGATCACCTCCTCGACCAGCTGTCGCCGCTCGTCGCGGGTGACCGCGAGCCCGTTCGCGGCGAGGTAGCGATCGACGACGGTCTCGACCTCGCCGTGGATGTCGGCCGTGTCGCCGGCATCGAACAGCGAGTCGGTGGCGCTGATCACCGCGCCCTGGAGGCCGAACCGGATGTCGCGGAGCCACTTCTCGCGAGCCGCCACCTGCGAGGGCTGCGGAACGACCGGGGGCGGTTTCGGGACGACCTCGTACGGCACGACCGCAACCTGGTCGCCATCCTGGTTCTGGGTGGGCTTGCTAGCCCGTTCGATGCGATCGCGCAGAGACACGACGGTCGTCTCCCGGGGTCGTGGCCATCTCCCGTATCCGAGGAGTCTATGGTCCCGGCGTCATTCGGGCGAGTCCGAATTGGTCCGGCCCCCGGCGCGCCGGATCGGGCCGGTCAGGGTGCCTCGAGCCCGTGCGCCTCGAGCAGCGTCGTGTCGGCGAGGATCAGGTCCGTTGGCCCGTCGGCCACGATCGCCCCATCGTCCACGATGACGGTGCGCGGGAAGACCTCCGCCACCAGGCGCATGTCGTGGGTGGAGACCAGCAGCGTCTGGGCCAGCGACCGCAGCAGGCCGATCAGCTCGCGGCGCCCGCGCGGGTCCAGGCCCGCCGACGGCTCGTCGAAGACCAGGATGGACGGATCCATCGAGAGGACCGTCGCCAGGGCCACCCGCTTGCGCTGGCCCAGGGACATCCGGTGCGGGACCCGGTGGGCGAAGGCGGCCATGCCCACCGCGGCCAGGGCCCGCTCCACGCGGCGATGCACCTCCTCGGCCGGCAGGCCCATGTGCAGCGGCCCGAACGCGACATCGTCGAACACCGTGGGGCTGAACAGCTGGTCGTCGGGGTCCTGGAACACCAGGCCCACCTCGGAGCGGACCCGGCGGATGGTGTCCTTGCCCACCGCCATTCCCGAGACCCGCACCGACCCGTGCGCCGGCCGCAGCGTCCCGTTGAGCTGGAGCATGAGCGTGCTCTTGCCGGCGCCGTTCGGGCCCACCAGGGCGACCTTCTCGCCGGCGGCGACGCGCAGATCAACGCCCTGCAGGGCCTCGAAGCCGTCGGGGTAGCGGAAGTGGACATGCTCGAGCTCGATGGTGCCGCGGCCGCTCCCCCCGACGTCACCGGCAGCGCTGGCGGGCCCAGCATCCTCTGGGTGGGCGTGCGGATGGGCGTGCTGTCCCGTGCCCTCGTGGGCGTGGACGTGCTCGTGGACATGGAGCCCGGGGGTGTCGGGGGTCACAGGCGTGGGAGCCACAGGATGGCGATGACCTCGTACAGGGCGAACAGGGCAAGAAGGACGGCGAGGCCCGCGACCTCGACCCGGGCAAGGGAGCGTGTCCGAAGGTGCCGGAACTCGCCTTCGAAGCCGCGCGCCTGCATGGCGGCGTAGATCCGCTCGCTGCGCTCGTAGGCGCGGAGGAAGAGCGATCCGACCATCCGCCCGGTAACGGTGGCGCGCCAGCGGATGGAGCCACCGCCGCGACCTTCGCCCAGCGCGGAGCGGGAGTCGCGGGCCCGGATCATCCGCGAGCCCTCGTCGGTGAGGACGGCGATGTAGCGGTACATGAACGAGATGATCGAGATCAGGATCCGCGGCAGCCGCAGCTCGCGCAGCGCGTCCACGAGGTCGTGGAACGGCGTGGTGAACGCCAGCAGCAGGGCGACCTGCACGGAGAGCCAGCTGCCCGCCATGATCGTCAGGAAGCGGCGCAGGCCCTCGGCGGAGATCGTGAGGGACAGCGGGCCGATCGTCAGCGTGGCAACGATCTGCTCCTGGACGGTGAAGATCAGCGGGAACGCCGCCAGGGCGAACGGCAGCGCCACCACGGCCGAGCGCGACAGCCGGAACGGACCCAGCCCGGCGGTCGCCGAGCAGGCGACGAGCACGAGCCACACGATCAGCATGGCCAGGAACGACCCGATCGGCAGCAGCGAGATCACGAGGATCCCGGCGATCGTCAGGATGAACTTGAGGCGCGCGTCGGCGCGGTGGAACGGGCTGTCGCCCTCGACGTAGCGGTCGAGCTCCAGGGTGCGGCGCCCCTACGCCCGTCGGCGCGCGAGCACGCGGCCCAGCACGTACATGACGCCCAGCACGATCGCCACGCCCAGCAGGCCGGACAGGATCTTCGACAGGCGGGGATCGTCGATGCCCGGGATCGCGTAGCCGGCAAGCAGGCCCGAGATGAAGTTCTGGGCCTGGCCGATGAACCCCTGGTCGATCGCGACGCGCTGCAGCCCGTCCGGGTCCGACGAGGCCAGGGGCGCCAGGACGACGACGACGAGGGCGGCGATGGCGATGCCCGCCACCCACCACCGTCGTCCGGGCCGGCCGCGGTCGGGCTTCGGCGCGGGTTCAGCCGACGGCGCCGGCTCCGAAGCGGGATCCGGCTTCGGCTCCGCCGCAGGCTCCGGCGTGGCCTGCGACTCCGCCACGGGACGAGGGTCCTCCTGGGCGGTCATCGGATCAGGCCGGTGCGGCGCCGGCCAGCCTGGCGGCCCGGTCCGGGCGCAGGTCCAGCAGGTCAGGGCGCGCCGTCGCGATGAACGCCAGGGCCGCAGCGGTGACCAGCGCCTCCCCGACGCCGATGAAGATGTGCACCCCGAGCATCGCCGGCAGCACCACCTCCGCAGGGCTGGTGCCGGACACGATCAACTCCAGGGACATCGCGATCGCCCCGGCCACGACGGACGCCCAGCCGGCGATCGCCGCCGCCGGGATGCGTCCCCGGTCCTCGCCGCCGAACAGCCCGCACAGCAGGCGATACAGCGCGAACCCGCCGAGCGTGCCGATGATGGCCATGTTGAAGATGTTGGCGCCCATCACCACGAGCCCGCCGTCGGAGAAGACGAGGGCCTGGACCGCGATCACGCAGGCCATGACCAGCGTGGCCGCCCACGGTCCGAGGAGGACCGCCGCCAAGACACCGCCCAGGAGGTGGCCCGACGTGCCGCCGGCGACCTGGAAGTTGAACATCTGCGCGGCGAAGATGAACGCCGCCATGACGCCCATGAGGGGCACGGACCGCTCGTCGAGGTTCCGGTTGGTGCGCTGGACGGCGATACCGATCACGACGGCCGTGATGACCCAGAAGACGATCGCGACCGGCACGCTGAGGAACCGGTCCGCGGCATGCATCTCGGGAGGCACACGGACGGCCAGCCGGGCTGCAGTGGTGATCGAGTAGAAGTCCATGCGTTGCGGGGCTCCGGGGATGGGACGGCGGCCTGAGGCTGGGTCGAATGCTAATCGCGTCGGATCGCTCTTGCAAGTGGTTGCAATAAGCCAGCCTGTCACCCATACTTCGTTCGATGCCCGCCTCCGGTTCGTCTCACGTCATCGCCGAGCCAGCGGGGCCGTCCCCGTGGGCCGGTCTCCGTGACCGCCTGCGCGCCGGCGGGCTCCGGTGGACGCCCCAGCGGCGGGTCCTGGTGGAGGTGCTGTCGCAGAGCGACGGCCACGTCACGGGCTCGGAGCTGGTGGAGCGCTGCCGGGCCCTGGACCCGGCGACCACCCCGTCCACCGTCTACCGGACCCTCGACGTCCTGGAGGAGCTGGGGATCGTCCGCCACGCGCACGGCGTGGATGGCCGCGAGGAGTTCCACGTCCTGCCGCAGTCGGAGCACGGACACCTGCACTGTCGCGGCTGCCGCCAGACGTGGGAGATCGACGAGAGGGAGGCGGGTGCGCTCGTCTCGGCGCTCAGCGCGGACCGGGGGTTCCGGGTGGATCTCTCGCACCTCTCCGTGTCCGGGCTGTGCCGCGACTGCGCAGCTTCGTCATCGCCGGTCGCACACGACCACTAGCCCGCGCCGGCCACTCGCGCGCCCACCTGGCCCGCGGCGTTGAGCACCGCGTCGGACATCGCCGGCCAGGCATCCAGCGCCCACGGCCCGAACGGCCGCTCGGGCAGGCACGCCAGCGCCAGTCCCGCGTTCGGGTCCACCCACAGGAACGCCCCACTGGCGCCGAAGTGTCCGAACGTGCCCGGTGAGTTGCCGGTCCCGGTCCAGTGCGGCGCCTTGCCGTCCCGGAGCTCGAACCCGAGGCCCCAGTCCAGCGGATCGAATCGCCCGATGCCCGGCAGCAAGCCGCGCAGCCCGGGGAACGCCACCGTCGTCGCCGCGGCCAGCGCCGTCGCCGGCAGCACCCCGGGCCGGAGCAACTCGAACGCGAACGCGGCGAGGTCCGTCATCGGGCCCACCAGGCCCTGCGAGGGTCGATCCACGAGGCTGGTTCCGGTCATGCCCAGCGGGTCCAGCACCCACTCGCGCAGGAGATCGGGGAACGGACGCCCGGCACGCGCGCCGGTGACCGAGGCGAGGATGTCGAACCCCGCGTTGGAGTAGATCCGGCTCCGCCCGGGCGGAGCGATCACGGATGGGTCGTCGAAGGCGAGCCCCGAGGCATGGGCCAGCAGGTGCCCGATGGTCGCGCCCGGCGGGCCAGCCGGCTCGTCAAGGTCGAGCAGGCCGTTCTCCGCGGCAACCAGGACCACGGTTGCGGTGAGGAGCTTGGTCACGGACGCCCACGGCCGCGGTGCGTCGAGCGGCCCGTGGACCGCCACCAGCCCGTCCGGGTCTACCACCGCCAGGGCCACCGCGCCGGCCTCCCAGCCGTCAGCCGCGGCCAGCACGGAACCGTCGAACGCGCGGCCGGAGCGGGTGATCACGATGCGCGCCTCGCTACTCGACCGACGGGACGCCGAGGATGTTGAACCCGCCGTCCACGTAGATGACCTCGCCGGTCACCGCGGACGACAGATCCGAGCCCAGGTAGGTGGCGGTCCTGCCGACGTCCTCGATGGAGATGTGGGCGCGCAGCGGGGCGAGCTCGTTGAACGGGCCGTAGAGCTTGCGGAAGCCCGCGATGCCGCCGGCGGAGAGCGTGCGGATGGGTCCCGCGGAGATCGCGTTGACGCGGATTCCGTCCGGGCCGAGATCCGCGGCGAGGTACCGGACGGACGCCTCGAGCGCGGCCTTGGCGACGCCCATCACGTTGTAGTGGGTGACGACCTTCTCCGCGCCGTAGTAGGTGAGCGTGATGACGGAGCTGCCGCGGTGCAGGTACGGGCGCGCCTCGCGGGTGAGCGCAACCAGCGAGTACGCGGACACGTCCAGGGCCAGCGCGAACCCGTCCCGGGACGTGTCCACGAAGGAGCCGTCCAGGTCCTCCCGCTTGGCGTAGGCGACGGCGTGGACGAGGATGTCGATCTCGCCGTGGACCTCGGCCCACTTCGCCATGACGGCCCGGATCTGCTCGTCGGACTGCAGGTCCGCCGGCTCGACGAACGTGCTGCCGATCGAATCGGCGAGCGGGCGCACGCGGCGCTCGATCAGGCTCTCGACGGACGAGAAGCCCACGACGGCGCCTTCCTCGTGGAACGCCTTCGCGATCCCCCAGGCGATGCTGTGGTCGTTCGCGACCCCGAACACGAGGGCCTTGCGCCCCTCGAGCAGTCCCATCCGCGGCTCCTTCGCTGGCGATCCGTCCCGCCCGGCGCGACGGCCCGGGGGTAACCTGCGCGCATCATGCCCGACTCGACGGCTCCGGACGACATCCTCCGTGCAGCGCTGCACGGGGTCCGGGCCCTGCTGCTCGACCTGGATGGCGTCCTGATCCTCAAGGGCGCGGCCGTCCCGGGGGCCGCGGCAGCCATGGCGGAGCTGGACCGGCGGCCGTTCCCGTACCTCGTGGTGACCAACACCTCGCTGGTCTCGCGCGCGACCCTCGCCCGGTGGGGGAGGAGCACCGGCTTCGCCACGCCGGCGGACCGGTTCCAGTCCGCTCTCTCCGCGTCCGCGGCGATGGTGCGGCGCGAGTACGGCGACCGGCCGGTGTACGTGATCACCTCGGACGACGCGCGGGTGGAGTTCGAGGGCGTCAACATGGTGGACGGGGCGGCGGCCGATGCCTCCCCGGGCGATGTCGCGGCCGTCGTGCTGGGGGACTCGCCGGACCAGCTGACCAAGGTGAACCTTGACCGGGCGTTCCGGCTGGTCCGCGGCGGGGCGGCGCTGATCGGGATGCACCGGAACGCCTGGTGGGTGACCGCGGAGGGGCCAACGCTCGATGCGGGGGCGTTCCTGGTGGGCCTGGAATACGCGACGGAGAAGCGGGCGCGGATCGTGGGCAAGCCCTCCCTGGAGAGCTTCCGGATGGGCTTCGAGCGCCTCGCGGCCGAGGCCCGCGAGCGCGGTGAGCCCCGGCTCCTCCACCGCGAGGTGGCCATGGTGGGCGACGACGTGTTCATCGACATCGGCGGGGCGCAGCGGGCCGGCCTGCGCGCCATCTTCGTCCGGACCGGCAAGCATGGCGACACGGAGCTGGCGGCTGCCGCGGCGCGCGCCCGGGGTGCCGTGCGGCCGGACGGGGTTGCCGCGTCCATCTCGGAGGTCGTCGCGGCGCTCGGCTGAGCCTCAGCCTGCCGGACACGTCACCCGCACGTCGTCCACCCCGGCCTCCACCGTGGAGTCCGCGCCGCCGTCCTGGGCCTCGAACCGGAGCCGGATCGTCTGGCCGGCCCAGCCGTCCACCGACAGCGTCGCCGTCCGCCATCCGCCCGCGATCACGGAGCCCGTCCCGGTGCGCTCCCAGACCACGGTCCGGGTTCCGTCCGCCGCCTCGACGATCGCGCGCAGGTGGTCCGCTGCAGTGCCGCTCGCGGTGTGCGCGAAGTTGAAGCGGAAGGTCAGCTGTTGCCCGGTCCCGGCCGGGAGCGTGATCGGCGCCGAGCGGACGGTCGTGCGGCCGTCCAGGTCGTTCGCCCCGGCGCTCATCCCGGCCGTGAGGCCCGTGATCAGCGCCGCACGCCCGGATGCCGTCGAGCCCGCCTGCAGCGTGACGCCGCCCGACGAGGTGGCCGCCGGATCGCCGCGCGCCCAGCGCGCATTCGCCGGCGCCGTGTCAGTCCGGTTCACGGTCCACCCGCGGGCGACCTCCATGTCGTCGTCGAACGCACCGCACCGGGCGCTCGCCACCGTGGCGCCCAGGACCGCGTACGGGCACCCGGCCTGCTCCGCGAGGTACAACACCGCGTTCCGGTTCCGCGCGGTCTCGGTCGCGATGACCGGCGATTTCGGGTTGTCCACGTTGGAGAGCTCGAACGAGTACGCGAAGATCCGGTACTTGCCGTACTCGTAGTCCCGGGTGGTGCCCGAGATGACGTACAGGTCGCTCGCCTGCATCGCCCGGTAGCCGTTGCTGGCCGCCATCTTCTTCCCGATGGCGACCAGGGCCGCATGATCCTGGCTCGTCATGTCGGCGGGAACGTTGGTGTACGTGTACCCATAGGGCCACATCACCAGGCGCCCGTACTCGTGGAACGAGATCGCGGTGCGGATCTGCCGGCGTCCGTTGACGACGCGGCTGGCGAGGAAGTCGCGCATCGCGCGGGTCTCGGGGGTCGAGAAGGCCGCCGGCCCGCGATAGGTGATGGCCCGCGGGTTGGTGCTCGTCAGCCCGCCGCCGCCCCAGTGGTAGCCGTAGTTCCGGTTGAGGTCGGTGCCGATCGCCGTGGTCCCGGCGTTCGGCTGGCGGTTCTTGCGCCAGTGGTGGAACCGGCCGCCGCTGATGTCGTACTCGGCGCCGTCAGGGTTGACCGCGAACACGATCCAGACCTCGCGGCTGTTGACGATGTTCGTGATCCGGGGATCCGAGCCGTATCCGTCAGCCAGCCAGTGGAGGATGTGGAGGGTCATCTCGAGACCCATGTGCTCGTCCGAGTGGGTGAGGCCGTCGTAGAGGACCTCGGGCTCGGCCTCGTCCGCGGCCACGTTGTCGCTGATCTTGGCTGCCCACAGCTGACGGCCCTGGTAGCTCTTCCCGATCGAGAACAGCCGGACGATGCCGGGGTGGGCGGCCTGCACGGCCCTGATGTCGGCGACCATCTCGGCGTAGGTGTGGAACGCCTCGTAGCCTGCCGGGAACTCGGTCGCGGCCCGCGCGGGCGAGACCGGGCCAGTCAGGCCCGCGAGGACGCCGGCGACCACTCCGGCGATGGCGATGGCGCGGAACGGTCGGCGGCGGATGGGACGCGGCATGCCGACCAGTCTGTCACGGCCGGGAGGGGGTACATGGCTCGGACGTCCCGGTCGCGGCCCGCCGGCCGCCGCGCGTACCAGGCCCGCGTCGCCGTTCCCGGGACCGTCGCCACGGGCCGGAGCAGGGGCGCCGCCGCGGTAGACTCAGGACGGCAAGGGACCTTCCTCTCGGAGGACGGGGTCCATGGCCTTCTGGACGCGGGCAGATGCACTGTCTACGGTCGGGCGCGACAACCGATGCGAGGATGAGCTGACGATGGATGGCTGGACCGGGCAGATCCTCAGGGTCAACCTGACGAACGGGACGCATCGCGTCGAGACGTTCTCGGAGGAGTTCGCCACCACGTGGATCGGCGGCCGGGGCTTCGCCGTCAAGATCCTGTACGACGAGCTTGCCCCGGGGATCGATCCCCTCGGACCGGACAACAAGCTGGTCGTTGCCGTCGGCCCCATCTCCGGCATCCCGGCCCCCAACACCGGCAAGACGATCGTGGCCGCGAAGTCACCCGCCACCGGCGGCTACGGCGACGGGAACCTCGGCACCCGCGTCACGGACCAGCTCCGCAAGGCCGGGTACGACGCCCTCATCGTCGAGGGCCGGGCCGAACGCCCCACGATGCTCGTCATCGATGACGATCGCGTCGAGCTCCAGTCGGCCGAGGAGGTCTGGGGCAAGGGCACGATCGAGACCAACGACTGGATCTACGCGCGCTACAACAAGGGCGTCGGCGTCCTGAACATCGGCCAGGGCGGCGAGAACATGGTCAACTTCGCCGTGATCCGCAGCCTCGAGGGTCGGTCCGGCGGGCGACCCGGGATGGGCGCCGTGATGGGTTCCAAGCTCCTCAAGGCGATCGTCGTGAAGGGCTCCAAGCCAATCCCCCAAGCCTTTCCCGCCAAGATGAAGGAGCTCGGCCGGGACGACCTGCGCGAGGTCCACCAGATCGACAAAGAGGCCGCGTGGTCTCAGCAGGGCACGACCGGCGTCCTGTCCTGGTGCAACGAGGTCGCCGCCCTTCCGGTCCACAACTTCCGCGGCACCAGCCACCCGGACGCCTGGATGGTGGACGGTGAGCGCGTCCACGCGGCCCGCGTCGCCACCTACGGCTGCCCGAACTGCACGATGCGCTGCGGGATCGCGGTGCTCGACGACGAGGGTCGCGAGGCGGAGGTCGACTACGAGAACATCGGCCTCCTGGGCCCGAACCTCGACCTCTACAACCTCCCCGAGGTCGGTGCGCTCAACTACCTGTGCGACGACTACGGGCTCGACACGATCTCGGCCGGCGGCGTGCTCGGGTTCTACGCCGACGCCATCGAGCGGGGCGCCACCCCGGGGGAGCCGCTCTTCGGGGACGCGGCAGGCTTCAAGAAGCTTCTCGGCAAGATCGCCCATCGCGAAGGTGAGATCGGCAACCTCCTCGCGGACGGGGTGCTGCGCGCCGCCCGGGCGTTTGGCCACGGGTCCGAGGACTACGCGATGCAGGTCAAGGGCCTCGAGATCTCGGCCTACAACTGCAAGTTCATCCCGGGCATGGCCCTGGCCTTCGGGGTGAGCCCCATCGGTGCCCACCACAAGGAGTCCTGGATCATCACCTACGAGGTGAACCAGACGCCGCGCGAGTCGTACGGCCGGGACAAGGCCCAGAAGATCGTCGACCTGCAGCGGATCCGGGGCGGGCTGTTCGAGTCGCTCATCACCTGTCGCTTCCCGTGGGTCGAGATCGGCTGGGGCGCGGAGCACTACCCGATCTACTTCAACACGATCACCGGCAATGACTGGAAGCTGGAGGACTTCTGGACGATCTCCGACCGGATCTACGCGCTCATCAAGCTGTTCTGGCTGCGCGAGTACCCGGACACGGACCGCTCGGCCGACTACCCGCCTGCCGCCTGGTTCGATCCCGCCAACGCCGACACGGAGGGCCCCATCGCCGGCAGGATCCTGGAGCGCGACAAGTACGACAGCCTCCTCCAGCACTACTACGACATCCGCGGCTACGACGTCCGCGGCGTGCCCACCCGGGCCACCCTGGAGAGCCTGGGGCTCGGCGCCGAGGCGGCGGCCGCCGAGGCCCACGCCACGCTCCTCTAGCGATGAAGGTCACGCTCAAGCTGGCCGGCGGGTTCGTCCACACGGTGGGGTTCAGCCAGAAGGAGCTGGACGTCGAACCGGGGACGACGGTGGACGACATCCTGGCGTCGATCGCGATCGACCGCGCGCGACCCATGATCATCGCCAGGAACGGGCACGGTGCCCAGCCGGATGAGCAGGTGCTCGAGGGCGACAGGATCCTCGTCTGCCCGATCTTCTCGGGAGGCTGATCGCCCGGCACTGCCCGATGGGGGTGGTCCGTCGCGGGCGCCCCGCCGCCGGCGCGGAGGCTGATCTCTCGGCGGTGCCCGGTGCTGGCGGCCCGCCGTCAGCGTGGTGGCCCGTCGTCGGCGCGCTGGACCGGATTCGGCTCCGGCCGGTACGCTCCGGTTCGTTCAACCGCGCCGCGTTCCACCCCAGAGGTTCTCGATGACCACCATACCGCGCCCCAAGATCACCTACGCGACCCTGCGCGCCGACAACGAGGAGCTGCACACGCTCTACGAGGCCGGCCTGGAGAAGGCCAAGGGCCGCCTCGGCGCGTATCACCGCAACTTCATCGACGGTACCGAGCGCGACGGCGAGGGCACCTTCGAGGTCCGCTCGCCCATCGACACCGACATCCTCGTGGGCACCTTCGCCAAGGGCACCCGGTCGGACGTCCGGGACGCCATCGCCGCGGCGCGCCGGACGCAGCCGGCGTGGTTCCGCCTGGGCTGGGAGAAGCGCCTTGAGATCCTGAAGGCGGCCGCGGAGCTCATCTCAGAGCGTCAGATGGAGTACGGCGGCCTGATGGCGATCGAGGTGGGCAAGACCCGGCTCGAGGCGCTGGGCGAGGTCGAGGAGGCGGCCG
>DATCGK010000413.1:0-4653 GCA_036508975.1 Candidatus Limnocylindrales bacterium | reverse complement strand
CGAGCGGGACCGACATTGTGGTCGTCGGCTGGACGGGTGCCGACGCCGAGGGGCACCCGCTCTACGTGATCGCCGAGATACCGGAGTCCGGGCCCGGGATCAGCCCAGGCTTCGGGGGCTACCCGAGCACCCAGATGGCCGAGCAGGTCGCCCAGGAGTCGACAGGGTCGTTCCGCTGGGCAATCGACCTGAGCAGGCAGGAGCTCAAGCCCGGTCGCATCGCGTTGCGCTTGACGCGAGCCAGGGAGATCCCGCCGGGGCCGAACCCGCTGACGATCACCGCCACGTACATCCACCTCGGGCTCTGGCGACACGACGCCCCGCGGGTCACCTGCTCCTGGTGAAGGCGCGCTCGCTCGGCTGGCCTGACCGCCGTGGTGGAGTCGCGGTCCCCAGCGGTCAGAGGCGCTCGAGGGACTCGAGCACGCGCCGGGTGAGCAGCGCGGTGGCGTCCGCGCCATACGACGGGAGCGAGCCGTCGGCGACGTGGTGCTGATCGCCACCGGGTGATAGGCGTCGCCGCCGGTGACGTCCACGCCCGTCCAACGACCCACTCGCGCTAGCATCGGGGCCCGACCCACCGCGAGGATCCCATGCCCGAGTTCGACGTCGAGGCGCTGCGCGCCAGATTCCCGGCCCTCTCCATCGAGCAGGATGGCCGGCCCATCGCCCTGTTCGATGGCCCCGGCGGCACGCAGGTCCCGGACACGGTCATCGAGGCCGTCACGCGCTACTACCGCGAGTCGAACGCCAACCACGACGGCACGTTCCTCACCTCGCGTCGCAGCGACGCGGTCGTGGACGACGCCCACCAGGCCCTCGCGGACCTGCTCAACGCCGCCGATGCCTCCGAGATCAAGCTCGGCGCCAACATGACGACCCTCACGATGCACGTGGCGCGGTCGATCACGGCGACGATGCAGCCCGGCGACGAGATCGTCGTGAGCGGCCTGGACCACGAGGCGAACGTGGGCCCGTGGCGCAGCGCCGCCGCGGATCGCGGGGTCACGGTCCAGACCGTGGACATCCGCCCGGACGACGTGACGCTCGACATCGAGCGCTTCGATGCCCTCCTCCACGGCCGGCCGAAGCTGGTCGCCTTCGGCTGGGCGTCCAACGCGGTGGGCACCATCAACCCGGTGGCAGAGCTGGTCCGTCGCGCCCACGAGGCGGGTTCCCTGACCTACGTGGACGCCGTCCATGCCGCTCCCCACCTGCCGATCGATGTCCAGGCCATCGGGACCGACTTCCTCGCCTGTTCCGCGTACAAGTTCTTCGGCCCCCACGTGGGCGTGCTGTACGGCCGTCGCGAGGTGCTGGACGCCCTCCCCACCTACAAGCTGCGGCCCGCCTTCGACCGGTTCGAGACCGGCACCGGCAACTTCGAGGGGTATGCCGGGGCGCGCGCCGCCGTGGAGTACATCGCGGAGGTCGGCCGGCGGTTCGGGGCCGCGTTCGCCGCGCAGTTCCCGGGGATGACCGGGCGGCGCCTCGAGGCCCACGCCGGCATGGCGGCCATCCGCGCCCACGAGATGCCGCTGTTCGGGCGGCTGCTTGATGGGCTGGAGACCATCCCCGGCTTGAAGGTCTGGGGGATCACGGACCGCTCGCGGTTCGCGGAGCGCACGCCGACGGCTGCCGTCACGTTCCGCGGGCACTCGCCCGAGGCAGTCGCAACCGCGCTGGGCGACCGGGGGATCGCGACGTGGTGGGGCGACTTCTACGCGACCGGCGTCATCGAGCGGCTGGGCCTGGCGCCCGAGGGCGTGCTGCGCATCGGCCTCACGCACTACAACACGACGGGCGAGGTGGACCGGCTGCTGGCAGAGCTGCGGGAGATCGCGGCAGGCTGAACGAGCAGGCCGGCGGCCCGGTCCGGGCCCATGCCTTCGTCTCGACCGGCAACCCCGGACCACGGGCCGCGTGCCTCGCGATCCGGGCCCTGCCCGGAGCCGCCCGAAGGCTCGGGCGCATGAGCCCGTTCCCCGTTCGCGCGCCACGGGCCGTATCCTCGGTCCATGACACAGACGACCGACCGCGCCTGGGGCGCCCAGAGCATGACCGCGCCACTCCGGGAGGTGCTCGTCAAGGCACCCGGCGCGGCCTTCTCGCGGGCCTTCGAGGACCCGGCGGCCGGCTTCCTCCGCCCGGTTGACCTCGACGTCGCCCTGCGCGAGCACGACGGCCTCGTGGAGACGCTGACGCGCCTCGGCTCCACGGTCCATGTCCTGGACACCGAGACCGACGACCCCGACCTCGTCTACGTCTTCGACCCCATGCTCATCGCGAACGGTGGCGCGATCCCGCTCCGTCCCGGCAAGCCGAACCGCGCCGGCGAGCCCGCCGTCCTCGAGGCGTGGTCCCGCTCGCACGGCATCCCCACGCTGGGGCGGATCGAGTCCCCCGGCACGCTGGAGGGGGGCGACACGTTCTGGCTCCGGCCGGACCTGCTGTGCATCGGCCGGACGCTCCGGACGAACGATCACGGTGCCCGCCAGCTGGCGGCCATCGCCGGCGGCGACGCGCGGATCTTCGACGTCCCGTACTGGAAGGGTGCCGCGGAGCTGGTCCACCTGCTCTCGGTGGTCTCGCCCGTTGCCGATGACGTGGCGGTCGTGTTCCTGCCGCTGCTCCCTGCCGGACTGTACGAGCTGCTCCAGGACCTGGACATCCGGCTGGTGGAGGTGCCGGAGGAGGAGTACCCGACGCTCGGCTGCAACGTGCTCGCGGTGAGGCCGGGCGTGGTGATCACGGCAGAGGGCAACGACGTCACGCGCCGCCGCCTGGAGGCCGCCGGCTGCGAGGTCCACGCGATCCCGCTGCGCGAGGTGGGCGAGAACGGCTCCGGCGGGGTCACCTGCCTGACGCGCCCGGTGCTCCGCTCATGACCCGCTCGACCCGCCTCACCCCGGCCGCCCGCGCAGCGGCTGCGGCCGTGGACCCGGAGCTGATCGCCGCCGACCTCGCCGCGCTCGTCCGGATGCGCTCGGTCACGGGCGACGAGATCGCCATCCAGGGGAGCCTCGCCGACTGGCTCGAGGCGCTGGGCATGACGGTCGAGATCTTCCATCCCGACCCCGCGGCGATCCGGGAGGACCCGGACTGGCCCGGCGAGGAGGTGTCGCGCGCGGCCCTGCCCGTCGTCATCGGCCGGGCGGGCAGGCCCGGTGCCTTCAGGCTCGTCCTGTCGGGGCACGTGGACGTGGTCCCGGAGGGCGACCCCGCCACCTGGTCGGGCGACGCGTTCTCGGGCGAGATCCGCGACGGCCAGCTGTACGGGCGCGGTGCCTGCGACATGAAGGGTGGCATCGCGGCGATCCTCGGTGCGGTCCGCGCCCTCCGCGTCTCCAGCGCGCTCGACACCCTCCAGGGGGAGCTGATCGTCGCCCTGGTCCCGAGCGAGGAGGACGGCGGCCAGGGGACCCTCGCGGCGATCCGCGCCGGCGTCACCGGGGACCTGTGCGTGATCCCGGAGCCCTCGTCGCTGGACGTCATCATCGCCCACGCGGGTGCGATCACGTTCCGGCTCACGGTCCCGGGCAAGGCCGCCCACGCCAGCCGCCGCACCGAGGGCGTGTCCGCGCTCGACAACCTGCACACGCTGGTGCGGGCACTGGAGGCCGACGAGAAGCGGCGCAACGCCGCCGAGACCGAGCCCCTGATGACGGCGCTCGGGCTGCCGTACCCGACGATCGTCGGCAAGGTGGCCGGAGGCGAGTGGGCATCGACCGTCATGGACCGCGTGGTCGCCGAGGGGCGCTACGGCGTGCGGCTGGGCCAGGCCCCGGAGGCGGCGGCCGACGAGCTGCGGGCGTGCATCGCCGCCGCGTGTACCAGGGACCCGTTCCTGCGCAGCCACCCGGCAACCGTCGAGATCACCGGTGCGCGCTTCGGTTCGGCCCGCGTCGCCTCGGATCATCCCTTGCCCACGGGGCTCATCGCGACGGCCAGGGCCGTCACTGGGCGCCGCCCCAAGGCCCTCGGCGTCCCGTACGGCGCGGATATGCGGCTGTTCATCAACGTGGGCGACACGCCGTGCGTCATCTTCGGTCCCGGCGACGTGCAGCTGGCCCACGGCGCGGACGAAAGCGTGCCGCTGGCCGAGGTGGAGGCATGCGCCCGGGTGCTGGCCGCCTGGGTCGCAGAGGAGCTCGGGGCGGGCGCCGGTTGAGCGGGAGCGAGACCCCGCCGCCCCAGGGTGCCGAGGTCCTGACAACTGCCCGCCTGCGCCTGGTCCCGTTGCGGATCGAGGATGCCGCCGAGATGACCGGCGTCCTCGCGGATGCTGCGCTCTACGCGTTCACCGGGGGCTTTCCGCCGTCGCGCGACGAGCTGCGCGCCCGGTACGGGTACCAGGTCGTCGGCCGGTCGCCGGACGGCGGGGAGGCGTGGCATAACTGGATCGTGCGCACCCTGGACCCGGACGAGGCGGTCGGGTTCATGCAGGCGACGATCACGGATGGCGGCCGCGTCGCGGACATCGCGTGGGTCATCGGGGTGCCATGGCAGCGCCGGGGGTTCGGCACGGAGGCGGCCCGGGCCATGGTCGCGTGGCTCGAGGCGCGGGGCGCAGTCACCATCACGGCGCATGTCCACCCGGACCACGCTGCCTCGGAACGGATCGCGGAGCGGGCCGGCCTGGTGGCGACCGAT
>DATCGK010000412.1:0-2832 GCA_036508975.1 Candidatus Limnocylindrales bacterium | reverse complement strand
GACCACCGCGTTCATCGTGTGGCCGCTCGGGAAGCTGTAGTCGGGCAAGACCTGGGCCCAAGGCACGGCCGGTCGCGGTCGCTGGAAGAAGAGCTTCATGGTCCCGTTGAGCACGAGCGCACCGAGGCACGCGACCGTCAGGAAGAGGACGGCCCCGCGCCTGCGTCTCCAGAGGAGCAGTGCGGCGGCGGCAGCGAATGCCGGGACGATCACCGAGGAGGAGCCCAGGTCCGTCAGGGCGTTCATCAGGATGTCGAGGCCGGGCGAGGCGATCCCGTGCAGGAATGGGGTGGCCCAGGTGTCCAGCGCGAAGATCTCCTGGCTGCGGACGCCGGCGGCGACCGAGCCCAGCACGACGAGGCTGGCGATCAGGCCGAACAGACCGACGAGAACCGTAGCCGTCGCGGAGAAGAGCGGTGCGCGCACGACGGTCGTTGGCGCCGTGGGACGTACCGGATCGACCCGCCCGAGGGGGCCTGCCTCGGTGGTTGCGCCCGCCCCGGTTCCCGCCCGCTCGACGGGCTTTGTCACGCGGCGGCCTCCTTCGGGTGCGTTCCCGTCGATCGCGGGTTGATCTTCCGCGTCGACCCTGGGGCCGGGACGGCCGCAGGCATGTCGGCCCAGCCACCGGGCCTGGTCAGCCAGGCGTACCAGCCGAGTGCGCCGAGCGAGCCCAGGAAGCCTGCGAGGAGATCGGTGGGGTAGTGCTCGTTGAGCGCGAGCCGGGCGATGGCCACGAGGATGACCTCGACCGCCACGATGGCGGCGAACGCGAGGCGGAGACCGAGTGCCTTGGAGCTCCGCCAGGCGCGCACGACCAGGAGTCCAAGGATCGTCATGACCTCGAGCACGTGCCCGGACGGATAGCTGTACACGACACCCGGGATCCCGTCGCCGCTGCCGGACGGCCGCGGCCGTCCGGTGAGCTGCTTGACGCCCTCGCTGCCGGCGGTCACGGCCGCCAGGATCAGGAACACGAGCAGGGCCTCCCGGTACCGCTTGATGCGGACGAGCCAGAGCACCAGCACGATGGCGATCGCGATCAGCGGGAAGTTCGCGGTCTGCGACATCACCTCCCAGACCATCGGCACGCCGTCGAGCGTACGGGCGGCCGCGAGCAGCGGCGCGTCGAACGGGAAGACGACACCCGTCCCGACGGCCACCGTGAGGAGGGCGAGCGCCACGAGGCTCACGATCGCGATGAGCCGGGCACGGCCGGAGTCGCTCGACCCGCCGCGGATCATGACCGGCCCCCGACGCCACTCGCGACGGGCCGGACGGGAGTCGTGCGCTGTCCAGCATCCGGTGCGGCAGCCGGCATGGCTGGATGACCCACGCCGGAAACCTGGCCGGGGAAGATCGTTCCCGGCTCGACGCCGGCGAGGATGTCGCGTTCCACCTGGAGACGGAGCCGGTAGAGGATGTCCCATTCGTCGGTGGGGATCTGCAGGTCGAGCAGCAGGGTGTCGACCGCCCTGATCGCGTCGCGCATGCCTCCGCCTGCCATCGCGCCGGCCGTTCGGCCCTCTGTTGCGACCTTCTCGAGCCGGTCTTCGACCGCCTGGGCCTCGGCGCTCGTCGTCAGGTGCGCGGACGTCGTCGCAAGGCGGCTCAGGATTGCGGCGCGCGCCCGGGTCCGGTCGTGGGCTGTACCCGAGATCGCGATGTCCGACGGGTAGACCCCGATCCGCAGGTCTGGCCCGGTCAGCTCCACGAGCCGGTCCGGCCGCAGCTTGCGCACGTTTCCGCCTGCGACGCGGGTGAGAACCCAGGCGGGCAGGGTGAGCACCCGGTTCGCGTCGGCGGCGGTGGTGGGCAGGTCCGCGCTCGCCACCGCGTCATGGAGGTCCGCGACGAGCTGGTCGTACCCATCCGGCTTGACGACGATCGGGACGTGCACCTCCGACCAGCCGTGCCGAGCGCTGCGGATCTTCCGGGTCACCCCGACGCCGGCGAGGAAGATCAGCAGCCCCGCGATCACCGGGACGAGCAGGTACCCGCGGAGGACCTCACCGGCCGCCGCCGCACCGCTCGGTCGCTCACCCTGCGCCGGGACGAGGAATCCGGCAAGGCCCACGGCCGGCGGAAGCGAGATCAGGGCCACCACGAGCGCCACCGCGAGCCAGGCCCGGTCGATGAACGGCGGGTGCGGCGTCGCATCGAACAGCCAGGACGCGATGCTGGGGAGCAGCAGGCCGAGACCCACGAGGAGCCACAGGAACGATCCGGCCATCATGAGGACGAGGAAGATCTGGTGCGACCGGGGCACGCGGCCGAACAGGAGGCTGCTGGCCCAGCTCAGCGCGCTGGTCAGGAGATCGCCCGCGAACCGGCCCAGCAGTCCGAATCCGGACAACAGCATCGTCATGGTCGGGCTCCGGGGCGCGGGTGAGGCGCGTGGCCGGAGCCGGCTGCTCCGGTGTATGTCATGGGCCAGGTCGGGAACATGGGACGCTCCTGCGGACCGTGCCACTCGGCGATTCCGGAGCCTGCCGAGTGGCAGCCGGGATCACCGTTCGCACGACCGGCCCGGAGTGTGCCGGGGGCGCATCCCGGTGTCATGACGATCCTTCATGACGCCTTCCCCTCGTCGCCTGCCGGGGCGGGTGGCGGCGAGGCGTGCTGCCATGCCACCAGCTGGTGGTAGAGGGCCGGCGCCCCGACCAGGGGCTCGTCCGCCAGTTCGAGACCTGCGGGTACCAGGAGGAAGGGCTCTGTCTGCCAGCCGCCCAGGCCGCCGTGCGAGCCGATCAGCTCCTCGAACCCCGTGACCTCGCCGGTGACCGGGTCCACCGCTCCAAGGAGCACCAGGTCTCCGGACGTCGCGAAGGC
>DATCGK010000411.1:0-3177 GCA_036508975.1 Candidatus Limnocylindrales bacterium | reverse complement strand
TGAGGATTGACAGCCATGGCGGAGTTCGAGCGGACCACCACGGTTGGTGTCGGGGCGGACGCGGCGTTCGCCTTCTTCGCCGACCCGCAGCGGATCCCCGAGTACGTGCCGACGGCGGCGCACGTCGAGACCATCGCGGTTGATGGTGGAGAGTCGGCCGAGCCCGACCCTGAGGGGAACCGGGACCGGGACGAGGCGCGGTTCTTCGTGGACAAGTCCGCCCGCCGGGTCGAGTGGGGTCGCCCCGGCACCACCTACGCGGGCTCGATCGCGGTTGCCGAGGGCACCGCCAGCACCTGCCAGGTGACGGTGCGGCTCCAAACCCGGGACGACGTGGATGCCGCGGGTGTCGATCGCATGCTGGACGAGGCGCTCCGGAACATCCGGCGGGCCGTCGCCGCGCGCTGAGCGTCAAGGCCCGGCGGCAGATCGGCTGGCGCACCGCCGGCTGTTGACGCCGCCGCCCGTGTGCCGCAAGGTCGGCCGCGTTGGTATACGTGCGCGTGGGAACCTGGAGGGCGACATGGTCTCGATCTCGTTCGGTGGCGGCAGCGGCAGCTTCGGCTTCGGGCTGCACGAGGGTCACTGCCCGGAGCCCTTCGCGCACGAACGCGCCCAACGGGATCGAGGGCATCATCGCGGTCGCCACGACGGACTCGGACGCGCTGCGGGCCGGGTCCGCGGAGGCGGCCCTCTCGCTGCCACGCGGGATCGCCCCCTCGTTCGACGGGGCCGACCTCGAGATCACGTACGTGGTCAGGGTGCTCGTCAACCGGAAGTTCCGGCCGGACACCGCCATCGAGCGCCCGGTCGCGGTCGCCTGATCCCGGGGCGGAGGGGCGGTCCTAGGCGCCGAGCTCCGCGCGGAGCTGATCAACCGCCCATTCGAGGTCGGCACGCTCGATGACCAGGGGCGGCGCCAGCCGGATCGTCGACCCGTGGGTGTCCTTCGCCAGCACGCCCCGCCGCATGAGCCCCTCGCACACGTCTCGCCCCGTCCGCCCGATGATGTCGATCCCGGCCCACAAACCGCGCGAGCGGACTGCCGAGACGCGGTCGCGCGGCAGCGCATCGAGCAGGTTTCGCAGCACGACCCCGAGCTCGCGCGCCCGCGCCTGGAACTCCCCGGTCTCGAGCATCCGCACGACCTCGATCCCGACAGCGCAGGCGAGGGGGTTGCCGCCGAAGGTGCTGCCGTGCTCGCCGGGATGGAAGACCGCCATGATGTCCGTCCGCGACACGACCGCCGAGACCGGCAGGATCCCGCCCCCCAGTGCCTTGCCCAGGATGTACGCATCCGGCACGACGCCCTCGTGGTCACAGCCGAACGTTGCACCCGTGCGGCCGAGCCCCGACTGGATCTCGTCGGCGAGCATCAGTACACGGTTGTCCGTGCACAGCCGCCGCACGTCGCGGAGGAAGCCCTCGGGCGGAATGATGACGCCCGCCTCGCCCTGGATGGGCTCCAGCAGGACGGCGACCGTGTCCTCGTCCATGGCCGCCGCCAGCGCCGCGGCATCACCGTAGGGAACCCGCACGAACCCCGGTGTATACGGCCCGAAGCCGGCGCGGGCGCCCGGGTCGTCCGAGAAGCTGATGATGGTGGTCGTGCGCCCGTGGAAGTTGCCGTCGAAGACGATGATCCTGGCCCTGCCCTCGGCCACGCCCTTCGTCTGGTAGCCCCACTTGCGGGCCATCTTGATGGCGGTCTCGACCGCCTCGGCCCCCGTGTTCATCGGCAGGATCGTGTCCATGCCGCAGAGCGCCGAGAGCTCCGCCGCGAACGTCCCCAGCAGGTCATTGTGGAACGCACGGCTGGTGAGCGTCAGGCGCCCGAGCTGCCGCTCGGCCGCGGCGACGAGGCGCGGATGGCGGTGCCCGAAGTTGAGCGCGCTGTACCCCGCGAGCATGTCGAGGTAGCGTCGCCCGTCCACATCCTCGACCCAGGCGCCTTCGCCTTGGGCCAGGACGACCGGCAGCGGGTGGTAGTTGTGGGCCGCGTGTGCCTCCATTTCGGCGATCGCGCGCCCGCCGTGCCCCGTCGCCTCGTCCGAGTCCAGCACCCGCACATCCTCCACCGTCATGATCTCAGCCCTCACTCGTGCCCGCCGCGCTTGTCGCTGCCGTCCCTCGTGAGCCCCTCCCTGGCACGATAGGCGGCCAGGTCCCGTTTTGCCTTGCGGTCGAAGAACGGCACCAGGAACGGCAGCATGAACAGTCCGGCGACGAGGAGGGGCACGAACAGCATGAGGACGCTCTGCGGCTGGCCGGGGAGCAGCGCTGTCATGACGTTCGTGGCGATGATCCAGCCGATCAGGCCGGCGGGCAACGAGAGGGCGAGCAGGATGTTGGGCACGTACCGCATCTCCGGATCGTACCCTCCCGAGGCACCGAGGACTGGCACAGGCCGGGACGCCGGCCTGCCTCGGAACCGCGGCTCCGTCACGGTCCTGCGAGCCTCACCCGACAGCGGACAGGCGTTGATCGCGCCACCGGTACCATGCTGCTGTCGCCGTCGGCGATCCGCGGACAACCGGGTCGCATGGAGGAGGATTCCGTGAGCAAGCCGCTCGAAGTGGCCGGCACCATCGTCGTCGGCGCAGGATTTCCGATCTCCCAGCTCGTGATCAAGCGCGTGGGTTGGCCGGGCGCCGCCGCAGTGACCGCCGCGTCCGCCGGTATCCTCGCCGCTGACCTCGCCAACCTTGCAGGCGGTCGAAGCGAAGGGTCCATCCGGCGCGTCGTCCGGCTCGAGGCCGTGGCGGCGGGGATCGCCACTGTCACCGGGGCACTGCTCCTCCTCGATCCGGGCGTCCGGGAGGCGCGGGACGAGGGCTGGAAGGTCGGCAGAGCGGAGATGTTCCGCCGCATGGCCCTCCGGCTGATGTTCGGCATCCTGACCGTCCGGCTCCGAGCCCAGACCGACGAGGCAGAAGACGCGACAGTCAGCGAGGGCTCGTCGACGTAGACCGTCTCGCAGCCCGCGCGCGGCGGTCAGACCCGGATCACGGTCAGACCGGGCACCGCTTCGTAGTCGTCGTCCTGCGAGACGACGGGAACCCCGAGCGCGATAGCCGTCGCGGCGATCCAGGAGTCGTTGACGGGCATCCGCCGGCCTTGGTCGCGCAGTTGGACACGCAGTCGAGCCCACGCCGCCGCGACCGCCTCGTCAACCTG
>DATCGK010000410.1:0-5500 GCA_036508975.1 Candidatus Limnocylindrales bacterium | reverse complement strand
ATTCGCCCTTCGTGCTGAACGAGATGGCACCGGTGGCGTGGAACGTTCGGACGCTCAGGGTTCTGCTCCTCGCGGTGCCGGACCGTAACCGGGCCGTTCCCGGGCCGGTCGCGGCTGCGCCGGCGTGTGCGCGGTATGCGCGCGATGTGCGCGCGCGCAATTCCGACCTTTTCAGTCGGAAATGGTACACCCAGCCTCGCGGGAGCGTCAACGCGCGGGAGGGGTAGTAGATAGGAGGGGAGGAAGTTGCCGCTGTCCCCATCCGGGCGAGCCTAGGTCTCGCCAGCCTCAGGCTCTGCGACGCCCAGCCACCTAGCTGCTTGGCCAGGTGCGATGGCCTGCCAGTCGCCGTGAGCCTGATGCGCCACAACGAATTCGACCAAGCCGTCGAGTACCCCGCCGACAGGGGGCCGACGCGAGCAGGGAGGCGATCCCAACGCTGGACCATCCAGCGGAGCACCCTAGGGACACGACCGGCGGGCCGCCCATGACGACGGCCGGGCGAGAGAAACTCAGCGCGAAGTCAGCTGACCTGATCGCTCGGGCCCGCGCGTGGCAGCGCGCCAACGGTATGCGAGAGCCTTCCGAGTTCCGTGAGACCGTCTACCCGCTGCTTGCCGATATCTCGATCCGCGACCTTGTACGTCGGACCGGGTTGTCGCTCGCCTACTGCCGGCAGATCAAGCGGGGATTGGTGGTGCCGCACCCGATGTGGTGGGAAGCGCTGGCGGGACGCTGAGATAAGTCGCAGGTGAGGAGCGAACGATAGGCTGACGGTCACCCACGTTCCGCGTGTCGACGACGATCCCGACCGAGGTCGGCCCAGCTCGAGCGGCAGCGACGGGGGGCCTAGCCCTACCCAGGTGCCACCAGCCCTCGCTCGATTGGCGGAGTTAGCGTCAGCCCCCCGTGGCCGCGCGGGCAGCCGCCCAGTCCACAAGCGCCAGGTATCAGTGCGGAGCGGCTGTCACCGCGCCCGGGCGGACGCCTCATTCGAGAGCGGTCCTTCGCCGTTCCCATTGACCGCGGTGATCTTGTAGTAATACCTCCTGCCCGACACGGTGCTCGTATCGCGGTAGCTCGTGGAATTCGGGTTGCTGATCGAGGTGAGGAACGTCTCGGCGCCGGAGGCGGTGCTCCGGTAGATGTTGAATCCTGTGAGCGCACTGCCGTTGTTTGCTGGAATCGTCCAGTTGAGTTGCACCCCGCTGACGCTGGCCCGTGTGGCGGTCAGCGTAGGTGCACCGGGCTTACCTGACGTCGCGGTCACGGTCACCGCGACCGTCGCGGTGTGGGTCGTTGACCGCTCGGTCCCGGTCACGGTGACGGTGTAGGGACCGGTCGGGGCGCTCGAACCGACGGTGACCGTGAGCGTAGCGCCGGACCCCGCCGCGATGGAGGCAGGGCTCAGCGAGGCCGTCACACCTGAGGCACTCGGGCTGACCGAGGCGGCCAGGCCGACCGTGCCCGGGCTGCCCACCTGGGTCGTGCTGATCGAGCTCGGGGCGGACCCGCCCTGAGCGATGGACAGGGTCGTCGGGTTCGCGCCGATGGTGAAGTCAGCCGGCGGTGGCGCGTTGAGGGTGACGTCGTCATAGAGGGTGTAGGTCGGGTCGGTGGCGTAGTTGTCATCGTGACTGGTGAGCGTGAGCGTGTAGGTGTGGCCGGCGGTGACAGCCCCGCTCGCCTGGACCCATGCTCCGCTGTTTGTGCAGGTCTTGGCCAAGAGCGTCGCGGTGCCGGACGCGGTGATGTCCGTCAGGGTGGCCGTCGCCCAGTCGTACGTCACGGTGTCAGGGCAAACGACCCTGTAGAAGAACGAGAGCGTCGTCGCACTCGCCGGCGCGATGAACGTCTGGGCGATCGAGCTGTCGCCGTTCGTCGGCGTCGTCGCGCCGACCTGCGCGGCGTAGGTACCGCCATGTGCGCCGGAGCCGACGACAGAGGCCGTGCCGGACGCCGTCCAGCCGGTGAGGTTCCCAGTCTCGAAGCCGCCATTGGTGATGCCGTTCGAGACGGGAGGTATCACGGTGAGCGAGACGATAGTCGAGTGGGTCGCGTACGTCCCGGTGCCCGTGATCGTGAGCGGGTAGGTCCCGGGCGTGGCGTTCCCGGCACTGACCGTCAGGGTCGAGGAGCCAGCCCCGGTCAGGGAGGTCGGGTTGAAGGTGCCCGTCGCGCCGGCCGGCACGCCCGTCACCGAGAGACTCACCGGTTGCGCAGTCCCGACCGTGATGGCGGTGCTGATCGTCGAGGTGCCCTGCGTGTTCTGGGCGAGGGTGAGCGACGCCGGGGTCGCGCCGATCGAGAAGTCATTCGCCGGCGGGGCCGCCCCGCAGCCGGGGAACTTGAACGACGCGATCCGGGTGCTCCAGTTCCAGGTGCCGTTCGACTTGAGGTACTCGTTCGTGTACCAGAAGGTGCAGTCATCAACCGGGTCGACGGACATCGCGCTGTAGTCACCCCAGCGGCTCAGGCCCGTCGCCTGGTATCCGGTGCCCGACTGGATGACCGTCTCCGACTCCATGGTGCCGAGCGGATCACCGGGGACGCGGCCGGTGTAGCGGATGCTCGGGTAGACCGAGGAGCTCGAGGCGCTATAGCCGAGCGCGATGTCGCCGGCCTTGTCCATCGCGATCGAGCCCATCCACCGGCTGGTCCCGTCGCTCGCACTCAGGGTGCCCTGCTGGAAGACGCTCGGGGTCCCGCCGGGGCCGCGGAGCTCGTACCAGCGGACGCTCGTGACGCCGCCGACCGTCACCGAATGGTTGACGACGAGGGCTTCGTGGTCGCCAAAGTTGCGGTAGGCGAGCCGGTACATCAGCCGGTCCGCGAGCGAGTCGAGCTGGTTCGCCGTCCCAGGCTGGGGGATACAGGTGCCGCCGCCGCCGCAGGCCGCGCTGAATGACGCGACCGGGATGTTCGTCGGCCCGGTGAATGTCGCGCTCACGGGGGTAGTGAAGTCGACGTGGAACTTCCAGAGGTTGAGTGAGTTTGCCCCGTAGTTCAGGTAGTAGTCCGGCGACCCGACCGGTGGCGCGGTCGTGCCGTCGAGATCGGACGGCAGGAGGCCGCCGTACGAGGTGCTCAGCTGGAAGCACTGCTGGGTGGCAGCCGCGCCCGTGAGCATCTTCGCTCGATCAAGGGCGCACGCCCTGGCACCGGCAAAGGAGCTCCCGTTGAACATGTTGAAGCTGAGGTAGTAGCCATCCGGCCAGACGCCGAGCTTCGGGTAGTCGTTGAAGTACGGCTCCGTGAACGCGTACCGGTAATACGAGCCGGTCGCATCCGACGTGGTCGAGACGGCGACGCACTGGAGGTACGGCGTCGTCGAGACCGAGAACTGGGTGAGGATCCAGCGGTTCGCGAGCTTGTCGTACTGGACGATCGGATCGCCGTCGTTGTTCGTCTGGCAGCCACCGCCGAACCCGGCCCAGATGGAGTTTCCCGGCTTCGGGAAGCCGGACGCGATCGCCCCGGACGCCTTGTCGAACACGGCGAAGTAGGTGTTTACCCACTGGACGTACTGGGTCGCCCCGACCGCCCCGTTCGTGTCCGGCGGGGCGTACTGGTCGGTGAACCCATAGTCGCCCTGGCCTACCCCGGCGAAGCCCAAGCCCGCAGTTGTCCCGACGAGCGGTCCGGACACCGTCTGGAGCGCCCCATCCGCCTGACGCAGCGCGTTGCCCCTGTTCGGCAGCGGGCGCAGCGGCTTGTCCTTCTTGCCCTTGTCCGTGGATGGGGCTGGAGCGACGCCGGTGAGGTCGCGAATGGGGGCGGATACGTCGGAGTAGACCGCCGAAGACACCTCGACGGGTCCGACGGCGTCGCCCTTGCTTCCGGCGAGGACCGACGGGGCCGAGACACCCGCGAGGAGCAGGGAAGAACCGAGGGTCAGCGCGGCGATGACGGCCGCCGAGAACGAGCGCCGCAAGCGCCTGGACGATGGGGACGCCACCATGAGCCTCCTGAGCCGCTGCCGCGTTAAGCCCACGCCCGTTGGCGACCCCGATGAGGACCACGGGCAGCTGTGCGACGGCGGACCGGACGACCAGCCGTCGAGAACCATGCTTGTACCCCGGGCGGCCGACGGTGTCAACTGCCGAGGCGATCACCTGTTTTCTTGTCGCACGTGCGTTCGCGCGCGCCGCGCTCAGGTCTCTCTGACACTGGGCCGGCGGCTACTTCGCCCGTCCCCATTACCCGTTCCGCCTTGTACCACTGCGCGTTTCGCACGCGGGGTCCTCGCGGCTCCCAGGTCGAGCGAGGTCCGCCCCCCTGCCCCCAAACGCGGGGGCCGGCAACTTTCGGCCCGGCAACTTTGCACGTCTCTATCTACTACCCCGTCAACGCGCGGGAAGCGCGGGGTGGCGGGGTGGCCGGTGGCGCGTTCGCCCGTGGAGGCGGCTCGCGCAGCATCCCTGGACCTTGACCCTGACCCACCGGTATCGGAACATGCGCGGGAACTCGCGGGAGCTCACGAAGAGGGAGAGGCATGGACGCGGCGACGATCTTCATGCTCGTGTTCCGGGTGCTTCACATCGCGGCGGGCGTCGCCTGGGCCGGATCGGTGTTCCTGTTCGTCGTCCTGATCCAGCCGAGCGCCGCGGCGATCGGCCCGGCGGCCGGCCCGTTCATGATGGAGCTGCTCGGGCGGAGGAAGCTCGTCTCCTGGCTCCTCTCGCTCGGCGGGACCACGGTCGTTGCCGGGCTGCTCCTCTACTGGCGGGACGCGAATGGCTTCGATGGCCTCGGAGCCTTCGAGTCGTCCAGGTTCGGTCTCGTGCTCTCGATCGGCGCCCTGGCGGCGATCGCGGCGTTCCTGATCGGGCTGTTCGGGACGCGCCCCAACGCCCGAAGGCTGCTCGAGCTCGCCTCGCGGGCCGCTGCCGGGGGCCCGCCCCCGACAGCCGTCGTGCAGGACCTCGCGAGCGTCCAGGCTCGCCTGAAGCTGCTCGCGCAGGTCGCGCTGGCGCTGATCGTCGTCGCCGTGGTCGCGATGGCGACGGCGCGCTACTGGTAGGAGGCAGCGCCGATCACGAGACCGGCTCTCTGCGTCGTCGGGCCGCCTCCGTCCAGGTCCGCCGGGTTCAGCCCTCGGCGATCACGCCGATCGAGATTCGGAAACCGGCGCGGCGCTGCAGCGCAGGCATCAGCGTGCCCTGGCCGACCGGCGCGTCGCCCGGGAACCAGCGCGCCCATTCGGCGTTGAACGCGTCGAACTCCCCCGGGTCCCGCAACGACCAGTTGGCCCAGACGACCTTCGCCAGCGAGCTCCCTTCCGCCTCGAGCCGCGCCTTCACGTTGCGCAGGCACTGGCGCGTCTGGGCCGTGATCGAGTCGCCGACCACCCGGCCGGTGTCGGGGTCGACAGGCCCCATCGACGAGAGGAAGACGATGCCCCCGGCCCTGACCGCCCGGCCGTAGCCGATGCCGGGCTTGGACGCCTCGGGTGCCTGGCGCGCCTCCTCGGCGATGATCCTGCCCTTCCCGCGGCGGG
>DATCGK010000409.1:0-2729 GCA_036508975.1 Candidatus Limnocylindrales bacterium | reverse complement strand
CTTTTGCCATTGGGCGAACGTGACGACGTCCCGGTTGCGGTTCTCGCTCCCCCAGTCCAATCCGAGCGCCTGGGGCAGCTGGCGGTAGCGCTCGCCACAGTGGCGCAGGAGCTCGAGCGTCTGGGCCCCGCCGGGTGGGCTGAACGCCAGCACGCGGGCGCGTTCCGTGCCGAGGTAGGAATCGACCATCCGGCACAGCCAGCCCCTCCCGAGGTTGACCCCGCTGTACTGACAGACGAACTCGAGATCGAGCTCGGTCGCGTCGATGTGGGCGAGCGCCCACGGAAAGTCGCCGTTGATCGGCGTCGCCTCCGGATCCACGATGGCCCACGGGCTCACGGCATACGCGCCCTTGAAGCCGAGGCGGGCAAGCTGTGCTCGCGGATCGCGCTCGCGGATCGTGATCCATTCGCGGATCGTCTTGTCGGACGGGGGCTTGATCTTGAGGAGCCCGCACTCGCGCCTGACCTCCCCGGTCACCGCCCGACGGTTGCCCCGGGTCGGAGTCAGGTAGAGCTCGTCGATCACCGCATCGGCGATCGGGCGGCAGCGCGAATCAACCTTTGCCAGGCGGTTGCCCGGACGGGTGGCCGGGAGAAGACCGACCACCGGATCGCCGGTCCTCTCGAGGCCCTGCATCTGCGCCGCCTTCCAGCGCCGCTTCGTGCGGTCGTGGGGCTCTTTCGCGGGCTGACCTGGTCGATGGATGCCGGCGAGGACGTCGAGGCGAGCGGTGGCGATCGACAGGTGGCCGGGTCGCGCCATTGCGTACCGACGTTCGGCGAGGAGCCGTCCGACCTCTTCGGGCTTGGGCGGCGTGCCGTCCGGCACGATCTGGCCGGTCCGGACCAGCCCCTCGAACTCGTCACGGGCGACGCTCTCGTCACGGGCGACGCTCTGGCCAACCTGGTCGGCCGTGCGCAGGCGGATCGTCGTGCGACCCGCGTTGACGATCTCGTAGGCGATACCGTCCCAACGGATCCGGTCGCCGCCGGCCACGGTCGCGAGCGCCGGTCGGATTCCGCCGATTGCCCAGGACGGAGTGTGGCGATGGGCAAGGGCCGCCGCGATCGTCTCGTTTGGATAGACCGGCACCCGGTCGGGCTCCGCGAGGACGTCGCGGTGCAGGTCGACGTAGACGGTTCTCGTCACGATCGCCCCGTGGAGGGCGTCGGGGTCGACCCCATCGCGAATGAGGTCGCCCATCGAGATCCCGGGCTTCGCGTCGACCCGCGCGACGATCTGCGCGGCGACCGCGGGCGCAATCGGCGCGGCGCGGAAGGCGGCGGCGAGGAACTCGAGGTTGCGGATGTGGAGGCGGTCGATCTGCGCCGACGAGACGAGCCGGTAGATGAGGCCGTGCTCGGAGACTGCGGCCTCGCCCGGTGGGCAGCGCCACGTTCCGGACTCTGGATCGCGGACGAACAGCCCGGGGTCCCGAGCCGCCCGCTCGACCAGCCACTCCTCAGGCTTGCACTCGAGGATCTCGGCGTGGTCGCGGCGAGCGACGAGGAAGTCCGGCGTCGTGAAGTAGCCGGACGGTCGACGCTCGGGATCCGGATAGGCGATCCACAGGCGAAGATCCGGCTGGGCGAGGTAGTCGATCACGTCTTCGTCGTGTTCGAGGCCGAAGGCGACCGGCAATTCGACGGTCCGGGATTCGACCGCGACCATGAAGCCCGTCTTCCAGCTCGGGATGATCGCGGTGCCACTGAAGTGAGTCGCGCGGACGGCGCGACCCGGATCGTTCTCCCAGGCGTGGACGATCATCGCGTGGCCCACCTCGGGCAGCGGATGGGCGTCGAGCCAGGCCGGCATCCATGCGGGCAGCGGATAGGGCATCGGTCGGTCCATCGGCTCAGGCCGCGAGCGCGGTCATGGTGGCCGCTGCGCCGTTGTCGACAAATGCGACTCGACGGCGGCGCTCCCGGGCCTGGAGCGCCGCGAGCTCCCGCCCGGGGACCTGCCAGAGCCCTCGCTCGACGACGGCATACCGGGCAGTCGCGCCCGACGCCACCAACCACGTGTGGGCCGTCGGGAAGTTGCGCGCCGTGCGGATGAGCTCGATATCCGACCGGGTCAGGACGAACGACGCCCGTCGGACCAGACGACGTACCTCTTCGCCGAAGCGGCCTCTCACCGCAACGGCGCCCACTCCGAGGCGTTCCGCTGCCCCTTCGACCGCGGCTTCCGACAGCATTCCGTCACGCTCCTGTTTCGCGAGCAGCTCGCCTACCTCACGCTCCCACGCCACCGTGCTCGGCCGGACCCGTCGCACCGACCCGGACTTCGTCCGCGTGCCCATGGCACCGATCTCCCATCACCGCGGAGCCGGTGCCCGTTTGGTCGGGTCCAGGCTTCCATGGGTTGAGTCGGCGGATCTGGCTGCGTGTCCAGACCTTGGGGGGGGTGATTGCGGTGAAAGTGGTGCGCGCGTACACCAGCGGGCGGGCGGTCACGTTTTAGTCGGTCGCGGGCTGCCCGTCTGCCGCCACGAACCCGGCGTCCGCGATCGCGTTCCCGAGTGCCTCGCCGGTCAGCTCGCCGGCCGCCTCGAGGGTCGCCGCGAACCGCCGGATCGGCTCGAGGTTCGCGCCGACGATCGCGATCGCCCGGGCCCGCGCCGCGGCGAGCGGGGCGACGAGCGCGCCCGCGAGGGTCTCCTTGAGCGAGGCCGCGACGTTCTTGTCGAGCCAGTCGAGATCGAGCGGCGCCGGGTCGTCGGTGAG
>DATCGK010000408.1:0-14733 GCA_036508975.1 Candidatus Limnocylindrales bacterium | reverse complement strand
GACGATGCTGACCGGCGGGATCGACCTCTCCGTCGCTGCGATCGGCTCGATGGCCGGGTTCGTCACCGCCACCCTCGTGCACAGCCCCGGCGGGGTCGCCGAGGGGATCATCGTGGCCCTCGTCGCCGCTGCCCTGGCGGGGTTGCTCACCGGCATCGGCGTCGGCGTGTTCCGCGTGCACCCGCTGATCATGACCCTGGGAATGAGCTTCGTGGTGCTTGGCCTCTCGAACGTCTGGCAGCTGCAGATGGTCCAGACGGGCGCCGGGGTGCCGGAGCAGCTCCGCTGGATTGGCAGCAGCACGCTGGCGCAGGTCGTCCCGTACAGCCTGCTGGTCTTCGTCCCGCTGACGCTCCTCATCCTGCTGGGCTTGCGGAGAACCGGATACGGCCGGCTCCTGTACGCGATCGGCGACAACCCGGTCGCCGCGCGGCTGTCCGGCACCCGGTCGTGGCAGGTCCTCATCGTGCTCTACGTGATCTCGGCCGTCATGGCGGGCATCGCCGGCCTGCTGATCTCGGGCCTCACCAACACGGCCAGCGTGTCGCTCGTGGACAGCTCGCTGCTGCCTGCCGTCGCGGCGGCGGTGATCGGCGGGACCTCGATCCTCGGCGGCCGCGGCGGATTCGGCGGCACGATCGTCGGCGCGCTCATCCTGACGGTGCTCACCGCGCTCCTGACGGTCCTGGGGCTGCCCGAGCCGACGCGCCAGGTCGTCTTCGGCTCGATCATCGTGGTCGTCGCGGCCGCCTACACGCGCGTCACGTCGGAGTCATGAGGCCGACCCGGGGAGACAGCGACATGACCGCGGAAGTGGGAACCCGCCACCTGGGCCTGGACCTGGGTGCGACGAACCTCAAGTGGGCCGTCGTGGAGCACCTCGACGGCACCTGGGCCACGCTGGCATGTGACCGGGTGCCGACGCGCGTCGTGGCGGATCCCGACGCCGTCCCGGCGAGCATCACCGGGCAGCTGGCCGAGGTGGCCACCGCCGCCGTGGCTGCATGGGGGCCCATCGCCAGCGTCGGGATCGGGGTCCCGGGCCTGTACGACCCGGCGCTGGGAACGACACGCTTCCTGCCCAACGTGCCGGGACCCTGGGCGGGCCAGCCGGTCGCCGGGCCGGTGGCGGACGCGGTCGGTGTGCCGGCCTTCCTCATCAACGACGCCCGGGCGTTCGGCCTCGCCGAGCTGCGACTCGGCGCCGGGCGGGGCGCATCGTCCATGGTGGGCCTGACGCTGGGGACGGGGGTGGGCGGGGTGTTCGCCGTCGATGGTCGCGTCCACCTGGGCCACGACGGGACGGGCGGCGAGTTGGGCCACCAGACGATCGACCCGGACGGCCCGTGGTGCGGCTGCGGCAACCGCGGCTGCATGGAGGCCTACGCGCGGGCGGACCAGATCGCGGCGGCCTGCGGGACGGCGACGGCCGAGGAGGCGGTGGCTCGCGCGCGGGCGGGCGACGCTCGGGCGCTGGCGGGCCTGGCCGATGTCGGGCGATACCTGGGCATCGGGATCGCCAACCTCGTCGTCATCATCTCGCCCGACCGGATCGTGATCGGGGGTGGGATTGCCCCCGCCCTCGACCTGCTGGTCGAGCCCATCTGGACCGAGCTCCGGCGCCGCGTCCGCATCACCTCGCTCGAGCCCGTGACGCTGGTCGCGGCGGAGCTCGGCCTCTGGGCAGGCTCGATCGGGGCGGCCGTCCACGGCGCCGAACAGGCCGGCGTCGCGTGATGCCGCCGACCGCCTGGCTCCCCCACTACCGCCAGATCGAGCTGGCACTGCGCGAGCGTGTCCCCACGCTTCGCCCGGGTGAGCGCCTCCCCTCGGACAGCGACCTGTGCCGGGAGTTCGGCGTGAGCCGGATGACGGCCCGCAACGCGATGCAGCGCCTCGCGGAGGATGGGCTGGTGCAGCGGATCCCCGGGCGCGGCACCTTCGTCGCCGAGCCGCCGTCGCACCGGTTCGCGGACCGCCTGATGGCCTTCTCGCACGAGATGGAGCGCCAGGGCCGCACCCCCGGCTCACGGCTGCTCGCCCGCGAGATCCGCCCGGCCACGGACGCCGAGGCGGGCCTGCTGGAGATCCACGTCGCGGAGCCGGTCGTGCTGGTCCGCCGCGTGCGCCTGGCCGACGACGTGCCGATGGCGATCGAGACGGCGGTCCTCGTCCGCCGCACCGCGGATGTCGTGATGGCGGCCGATCTCGAGGGCGGCTCCCTGCACGAGGCGCTGGGGCGGGCCGGGCTCCAGCTCCGGCGGGGCAAGGCCACGATCACGGCTGAGGCGGCGACGCCCGAGGACGCGCGCCTGCTGGGGGTGAACGCCGGGGAGCCCCTCCTGGTGGAGCGACGCGTGATCGCCGATGTCCAGGGCCGCCCGGTCGAGGCGACCGAATCGCGCTACCCGGGCTCTCGCTATGCCCTGGACGTCCGCTTCGACGTGGACGACGGCACCCCGGAGGGTCCTTCGTGATCGGAGCGTCCCGCGAGCGCGTCAAGGCGGCGCTCAGCCACCGCGAGCCGGACCGCATCCCGTTCGACCTGGGCGGGTCCCGGATGACCGGCATCCACGTCCGGGCCTATGCCGGCCTCCGGGCGGCCCTGGGCCTGCCGCCGGTGGACGTCCGCGTGGGCGACCTCACCCAGCAGCTCGCCGAGGTCGACACGGACGTCAGGGACCTGCTGGGCTGCGACGTCAGGCTCGTCGGTCCGCGCTCCGCCGCCGGGTACCGCCGCGAACTGGTGGAGGAGGGCGGCTACCTCTCGTTCATCGATGAGTGGGGCGTTGGGCGGCGGATGCCGAGCGACGGTGGCCTGTATTACGACTCGTTTGGGGCGCCGCTCGGGGGCGAGGTGGACGCGGCGATCATCGCGGCGTTCCCGTGGCCCGACGCGGCGGATCCGGGCCGGTACGTGGGCATGGCCGACGCCGCGCGGCAGATCGCCGAGGGCGAGGGCCGCGCGGTCTTCGTCGGCTCGATCTGCGGCGGCCTCTCCGAGGGCCTGTTCAAGATGCGCGGCTTCGAGGACGGATACATGGACCTGGCCGCGCAGCCCGAGCGTGCCCGGCAGCTGATGGAGAAGATCCTGGAGATCAAGCTCGCCTACTGGGACCGGGTCCTCCGGGAGCTGGGCGACCTGGTGGACGTCGTGGGCGAGGCGGACGACCTCGGTGGCCAGGACCGGCCCCTCTTCTCGCCGGCGACGTACCGCTCCCTGGTGAAGCCGCTCCAGCGGGAGCTGTTCTCGTTCATCCACGCCCGCACGTCCGCCAAGGTCTTCCTCCACAGCTGCGGCGCGATCCGGGACCTGGTCCCGGACCTGATCGAGATCGGCGTGGACATCCTCAACCCCGTCCAGGTCTCCGCGGCGGGGATGGACGGGGCCGGGCTCAAGCGCGACTTCGGGCGCGACCTGGTCTTCTGGGGGGGCGGTGTCGACACGCAGCGGATCCTCGGGGCCGGCACGCCCGACGAGGTCCGGTCCGAGGTCCTGCGCCGGATCGCCGACCTCCGGGAGGGCGGAGGGTTCGTCTTCGCGGCCGTCCACAACATCCAGCCCAACGTGCCGGCGGACAACATCCTGGCGATGTGGTCCGCGCTCCAGGAGGTGCGAGATGCTCCCTGAGGTCGTCACCGGACGCCTCGTCCTGGGTGATGCGGTGGTCCCCGGCCGCATCACGATCGAGGACGGCTTCATCGCCGCCGTCGAGCCGGCGTCGGCCGATGCCGTGGCCCTGGCCGGCCCGCTGGTCGCACCCGGTCTCATCGACGTCCACGTCCACGGCTGGGGCGGCCACGATGCCACCGGGGACGCCGCCGCGCTGTCGGGGATGGCCCGGGCCCTGCTCCGGCAGGGGATCACCTCCTTCCTGCCCACGGCCCCGTCGCTGCCCGAGTCCGAGATCCCGCGTTTCGCGGCCCGGGTGCGTGAGTGGATGCCCTCCGCGCCGGCCGATGGGGCGGAGCCCCTGGGCTTCAACCTGGAGGGGCCGTTCATCGCCCCGGCCCGCAAGGGCGCCCACGACCCCTCGCTCCTGCGCACGCCCGCGGCGCTCGACCCGGCCATCGTGGACGCCTCCCTGGACGGTCTGCGCATCATGACGATCGCCCCGGAGTTGCCCGGCGCCCTGGCGCTCATCGAACGGCTGGCCGGGCTCGGGATCGTGTTGTCCATGGGCCACTCCGCCGCAACCCTGGACGAGGCCCGGGCCGGTTATCGCGCCGGCGGCAGGACCACGACCCACCTGTTCAACGCGATGACGGGCGTGGACCACCGCCTGCCAGGTCTCGCGGTCGCGGCGCTCACCGACGACGATGCGTACGTCGAGCTGGTCGCGGACGGGTTCCACGTCCATCCGGCGCTGTGGCCGATCATCCTGCGGACCAAGCCGGCCGGCCGGCTCGTGCTCGTCAGCGACGCCATGTCCCTCGCCGGGATGGGCGACGGACCGGGGACGATCGGTGGACTGCCGGTGGTGGTGCGCAACGGCCGGGTGACGCTGGTGGGCACCGAGACGCTGGCCGGCTCGGTCATCGCGATCAACATGGCGGTCCGCAACCTGGCCCGCGAGGGGGTCCCGCTCCCGGTCGCGGTTGCCGCGGCCTCGGCGAATCCGGCGGCACTCCTCGGGGAAGATGACCGCGGGCGGATCGAGGCAGGCCGCCGGGCGCACCTCGTGGAGCTGGACGATGACCTGCGCGTCCGGCGGGTCACGCGCGGGGCGGGCTGGATCCAGGCGGCCGGTCGGGCATGACCGACGGAGCACCGACGATCGCGTCCAGGGTGTCTCCGCCGCTCGATCCGGGCTTCCGGCCGATGGCCCTGGCCCAGGCCGGGCTTCGCGCCGGCATCTTCGCGAGCGGCACCGGGATCCGGGTGGCGCTGGCCGTCGAGCAGCCGACCGGTTCCGTGTGGCACCGCAAGGCGTGGGTGCACCCGCCGGGTCATCCCGGCGAGGCCGCCTCCCACCGTGCCGTGGAGCGGCTGTGCAAGTTCCTCCTGTGGTCCCGGGGCGGCGCGCGACTGTACGTCGACGGCCCCGCGGCCCTGGTCGCGTTCCTTCGCCGTCACTACGCGGTGGACCGCGCGGGCATGTTCGACGCGGAGTTCATGGGCCCCAAGCTGTTCGGCGTCCCCTTCGAGGTGATGGCCGTCCCCGAGGCCGGCTTCCCGCCCGAGCGAGAGGCCGCGGTAGCCCTCGGCCGCCATCTCGACGGCTGCCGGATCGGCTTCGACCTGGGCGCGAGTGACCGCAAGGCGGCCGCCGTGATCGACGGCGAGGTGGTGTTCAGCGAGGAGATCCTGTGGGACCCGGCGACTCACGCGGATCCGCAGTGGCACATGGACCAGATCATGGACTCGCTCCGGCGCGCCGCCGCCTACCTGCCGCGGGTGGACGCCATCGGTGGCAGCTCCGCCGGTGCCTACGTGGACAACGAGGTGCGGGCGGCATCGCTCTTCCGGTCCGTTCCGCCCGACGCCTTCGAAGCGCGCGTCCGGGGGCTGTTCCACGAGCTGCGGCACGCCTGGGGGGGCATCCCCTTCGTGGTCGTGAACGACGGCGAGGTGACGGCCCTGGCGGGCTCGATGATGGCCGGCTCGGGAGCACTGCTGGGGATCGCGATGGGCTCCAGCCAGGCCGCGGGCTACGTGGATCGCGAGGGCCGCCTGACGTCGCGCATCGACGAGCTGGCGTTTGCCCCGATTGACGTGTCGCCGGACGCGCCGATCGACGAGTGGTCCGGTGATCGGGGTTGCGGCGTGCAGTACTTCTCGCAGCAGGCCACCGCGCGCCTGATGGCGCCTGCCGGCATCGAGATCGATGGCTCGGCGCCGCTGCCCGAGCGCCTGGTCCGCCTGCAGGAGCTGATGGCGGCGGGGGATCCGCGCGCGACGCTCGTCTACCGGACCGTGGGCACGTACCTCGGCTACGGCCTGCTGACGTACCGGGACCACTACGACCTGGATCATCTCCTGCTGCTCGGGCGGGTCATGACCGGAGCGGGCGGGGACGTGATCATCGAAACGGCGCGGGCCGTGCTCGCGGCGGAGGACGCCGCCGCGGCGGACGGGATCGTGTTCCACCTGGCCGATGAGCGCCAGAAGCGCCACGGCCAAGCCGTGGCGGCGGCAAGCCTACCCGAGCTGCGCTGACCTGCCCGAGCTGCGCTGACCGGGAATCCGAAGGGGCCGGCCCGAGGGGACCGGAGCCGGCCCGTTCGCTCGACTGTTTGACGGCCTTCTACCCCTTGCCGCGCCCCCCGGCGCCCGCCAGCTCCGCCATCCGCTTCGCCGTATACGACGGGCCCTCGTCCCGCGTCAGCTGGGCGAGGACGTCCACCGGCAGCTCGTTGAGGATCGCGCCGTTCGGGTTGAACAGCAGGTGCTCGTCGACCGCCAGCCCGAACGCGGAGCCCTCCCTGACCGCGTGGTACAGGTTCCGCGGGGCCACGGAGTCGCCCACGTTGAGGACCCGCACGCCGGCCGCCCTCAGCTCTCCGAAGAGCGCCGCGTCCGGTCGCGTGTGGCAGGTCACCACGTCGTCGACCTCGAGGGTCGTCCGCCCGAACGCCGCATCCTGGAGCACCACGGAGCCCTCCCGGACCTCCGCCACGGTCGTGCTCGTGATCACCGTCACCGGGTGCTTGTACGGCCGCGAGTGGAGGACCTCGGCATCCCCCTGCGCGAAGCGCTTGCGCAGGACGTACATGTGGATGACCTCGCAGTCGGCCGCGAACTCCCGGTTCTCGGTCACGATCGTGACCTGCCTGCCGATGTCGGCGAGGAACGCCGCGGTGTCGGTCGCGGCGTACGAATCGCCCCAGAGCAGGACGCGGGAACCCAGCTTGCGCATCTTCCGGCCGCCCGGATGACACTCGCAGGCGATCTTGGGGCAGGCCATCGCCTCCTCGAAGGGCACCACGCGGGACGCATCCCCGGCGACCGGCGGCACGTACGAGACCGCGCCCGTCGCGTTTAGCACGAGGTCGAACTCCCTCAGCTCGTCCACCGTGGGAGCGTGGTTGAGCCGGATGTCCACGTCGAGGTCCAGCAGCTGGTCCCGGATCCAGTCCAGGTACCAGCGCATCTTCTCCTTGCCCGGGACGAGGCAGACGTAGAGCATCGCCCCGCCCAGCTCGGCCTGCTTCTCGAACAGCGTGACCTGGTGGCCGCGCTCGGTCGCGATCCGGGCCGCCTCCATGCCGGCGGGCCCGCCGCCGACCACCGCCACGCGCACCGGCTTCGTCGTCCGCTGCATCTCCGCGTACGCGTGGTTGCCGCAGGCGGCGTTAATGGAGCAGGCGATCTCCTTCTTCGCCATCAGCGATTCCTGCCAGCAGCCGCCCAGGCAGGAGATGCACCTGCGAATGGACCTGACCTTGCCGTACTGGGCCTTCACCGGCCAGTAGGGATCCGCGAGCAGCTGCCTGGCCAGCCCGACCAGGTCCGTCTTGCCCTCGGCCAGGATCTGCTCGCAGTACTCGGGATCGCGCAGCGAGTGGCTGGTGATGACCGGGATGCGGATGGCCTTCTTGACCGCTTCGGCGGCGTAGGTCGCCCAGCCCTGCGGGTAGTGCATGGGGTCGAAGCCGGCGCCGGGGCTCTCCTGCATGCCCATGGAGAGGTCGACGGCAGCGCAGCCGGCCCGTTCCAGCACGCGGGCGATCTCGATGCCCTCCTCCAGCCCGCCGCGGCCCCCCTCGCACCACTCGTCGAAGGAGTAGCGGAGAAGGACGGGGAAGCCCTTGCCGCACTTCTTGTGGATCGAGTCGATCACCCCGAGCGGGAAGCGCATCCGGTTCTCGAAGCTGCCGCCGAAGCGGTCGGTGCGCTGGTTGAGGACCGGGCTCATGAACTCCGAGAGGAAGTACCCGTGGGCCGCGTGCAGCTCGACGGCGTCGAAGCCCGCCTGCTTGACCCGCCAGGCAGCTTCCGAGAACAGGTCGACGAGCTCGAGGATCTCCTCGATCGAGGCGGCCCGGATCTCCTTGCCCTTCTCCTCGGCGTTCTCGTAGATGATCTCGTGACCGGCCGACCACGGCAGCTTGAGGACCCGGTCGGTCGCGCCGAGGGTGTTGTAGCGCGGGATCGCGGCCTGGCGACCGGGGTGCTGGAGCTGGACCGCGCACTTCGCCCCGTAACGATGCATGCTCTCGGCCAGGCGAGCGAGACCCGGGATGTAGTTGTCGCCGTCCGCGACCAGGCAGGTCACGGTGGGCCGGCCGGTCTCCATCTCCGGGGTCGTGGCACCCACGATGATGAAACCGGTGCCGCCCCGCGCGATGTCGCCATGGTGGTGGATGTCGCGCTCGCTCACCTCGCCGTCCGCGTGCGAGGAGCTGATGTCCGTCGGCGCGTGGACGATGCGGTTGGGGAGCTCGATGTTGCCCAGCTGGATGGGGCTGAACAGGTGCGGGAAGGCCATGACCGGATTTCTCCTGGGTGCGGGGCAGATCTCGAGGCCTCGATCGTCGCCCCGGCCGCCCGGCGAGGCAATGCCAGAGCGGGTCGATGAAGTGGCAGAAGCGGCTGCCGGATCCGGAGAAGCCGCCCGAATCGTTCCAAACGGCCCTGTCCGATACGGCTGAGATGCTGCGATCGTCGGTGTGTGGCCGTCTACGTCTGGCAGCAGGACCTCGAACCCGCTTTCCCCCTCGCCGTGCTCGAGTACACGGCGCAGGGCGAGGGGGACCGGATGCACTGGCACGACCATCTCGAGATCGCCGTGGTGCTGGAGGGTCGGGGTGTCTTCCTGTTCGGACGGCGGGCGATGCCGGCCGAGACCGGCGACATCTTCTTCATCGACAACTCTCAGCCGCACGTCGCCCTGGCGGATCCGGGTTCCTCGCTCCGCCTGCTCCTGGTGCTGTTCCGGCCCGAGCTGATCGCGGGCCCGGGATGCCGGGAGCTGGACCTCGGTTACCTGGCGCCGTTCCGCGTGGACGAGCGGATCGCGTCATCGAGGATCCGCGCGGGCTCCGCGCTCGCCGCGGCGGTGGCACCGGTCCTGCACGAGCTCCGCGAAACGTGGGAGCGGCATGACCCCGTGGAGCGGTACCTCGCGGACGCGACGCTGCGGCGGGCGCTTGCGCTGGTCAACCGGGACCGGGGGGCCTGCGGCAAGGCCGCAGCCGTCCGCGCGGCGGCGGACCGTCGCGAGCAGATCCGGCCGGTGCTTGCCTACGTGGACCGCCACTGCCGCGAGAGCATCACCCTCGACGACGTGGCGGAGGTGGTCCACGTCAGCCCGTCCCGCGTCCGCCACGTGTTCAAGGACGTCACCGGCGTGAGCTTCAAGGAGTACGTCACCCAGGTCAGGGTGGCGGAAGCGAAACGGCTCCTGTTGGGCACGGATCACTCGGTCGCGGACATCGCCCGGGCGGTCAGCTACACGAACCTCCACCAGTTCTACAAGGTCTTCTACCGCTCCTGCGCGATGTCACCCGGGGAGTACCGCCGCTACTACACGCCCGCCGGTGGAGAGGCCGTCCCCGAGCCGGCGCTCCAGGCGTAGGGCCAGTGCGGACGTTGCTCGCCGGCCACGGAACACCCGCGCCGCCGGTGACCCGCCCTGAATTGACCAGCGACGGCCGGTGAGCTCAGGCCGGTGAGCTCAGGCGGGCGAGGTTCCGGGGTCGATCACGCCGGGCAGGTCACGATAGAGCCCCTTCCGCCATGTGCCGTCGAGCATGTCACCCATGCACCGGGTCAGGAGGCCCGCGAACTCCGGGTCGAGGATGTGCATGTCGGCCGCGACGAGGTCCAGCCTCTCGTTCGAGTGGTCGAACCGCTCGGAGAGGATCCGGAGCATGAGCGTGGCGCGCCGCGACCATGTCGGCACCGCCGGATCGGGCTCCCACGTCGGGCCGTCGCCGTTGCCCGCCGCCCAGCCTCGCTCGCGGGTGGCGACCACCTCGCTCTGGTCGTAGGCCGACCAGCCCCGCATCGGGATGACAAAGGCGGTCGGCCCGGTCGTCGTGTTGAGCTTGCGGGCGATCTCGTCGCAGATCAACTCGACCTCGGCGAGGGTCGGGACCAGGATCGTCACGTTCTCGTTGTGCAGGTACGGCAGGCCGGTCCCCCTGTACGAGTGGCGCCGCTCGGCCCTGAAATCGTCGAGCCACTCCTGTGGCACCGTCGCGAGGGCCCCGTAGGCGGCCTGGTCGAGTCCCCCGGGCGCGATCACCTGCGGGATCCCCGTCGCCGAGGCGGCCGTCAGGCGCTCGCCCTCCCAGCTCTTCGGGATCCCCCAGACGCTGCCGAAGAAGGTGTTCGTCAACTCGGCCGGCGTGACGTCGATGATCGCGGTGATGAGGCCGGTTCGGATGAGGTCCTCCATCGTGGCGCCGGCGCCGACGGCGTGGAAGACGGCCGTGTCCCACCCGCGCTCCTCCATGAAGGACGTGCAGCGGAGGACGCAGGGCGTCGTTGACCCGTAGCCGGTGATTGCGCACAGCGGCCTGGAGCCGGCCGGGATCTCCGGGACCCTGGCCATCGCAACGATGCCGGCCGCGGCGTTCGCAACCGCCTTCCGCGTCACGACGTTGATGCCTTGCTCGGCGGTCGGGTTGACGATGTAGATGTCCTTGTTCCCGAGCCACCGGCTGACGTCGCTCGACGCCATGTCGGTGAGCATGACCTTCGGGACGCCGAAGGGGAGGGCGCGCATCGCCATCGTCGCCGTGGTCGTCCCGACCGAACCGGCCCACGAGATGATCCCATCGCACAGGCCTTGCGCGTGCATCTGGGCCACTTTCACGGCGGCGGCACGGCCGACGAGGTCGATCGCCGTGGCGCGCGGTGCGGCGAAGACATCCTCCACCGGGGTCCCCGTCGCGGCGAGGACCTCGTGGAGCGAGACGTCCGCCCAGTCCACGGCGGCGCCCAGGCTCAGGTCCATGACGATCGGCTCACCGCCGTACTCGGCGACCATCTGCGCCAGGTACCTGATCTCGGCTGACTTCGTGTTGCACATCCCCGTGCACACGATCCTCGGCTTGCCCACGCTCTGGCCTCCGGTCCGTTCCCCTCGCTGGCTGGGATCACCATACCGGGTGCGCCGTGGCCCGCGTGCGCCGTGGCCCGCGATGGGTTCCCGCGCGAGGCATGCGTCGCCGATCCGATCGAGAAGCCAGGCGTTCCCGCATACTGGGATTCCCGATCAGGCGGACCCCCGTGAGCCCTCGGCCGAGGAAGCGCACAGCCCTCCCGCCAGGTGGCCACGGACGACAGCAGGAATGGCGAGATGACCCAACGGACGAGCGTGGCCCTGGTGGTGAACGGCATCCCCCGAAGCCTTGACGTCCCGCCGACCTGGAGGCTGCTGGAGCTGCTCCGCGACGGCCTGGGCCTGGTCGGGACCAAGGAAGGCTGCGACGACGGGACGTGCGGGACCTGTGTCGTCATGGTCGACCGGAAGGCCGTGCGCGCATGCCGGACGCCCGCGGGCAGCGTCGCGGGGAAGGATGTCCTGACCATCGAGGGGCTCGGGAGTCCCGGGCGTCCCCATCCCCTGCAGGAAGCCTTCGTCGCGGCCGATGCCGTCCAGTGCGGGTTCTGCACCCCCGGCATGATCATGGCGGCCGCGGCGCTGCTCGAGCGCAACCCCCGGCCCAGCCGGGGCGAGATCGTCCGCTGGCTCGGCAGCAACCTCTGTCGCTGCACGGGCTACCAGGGCATCGTGGACGCGGTCGAGTCGGTGGCCGACGGCCAGGAGGGGACGCCGCGCCGATGGCCAGCGGGCCCGGTACCGGGCAGCCCGTCGTGGGCCCCGGAGGCTGCCGGGCACCGGCGCCTGGACGCGCTGGCCAAGGCGACCGGACGGGCCGTCTACGCCGCGGACCTGGCCGCCGAGGGGATGCTGCATGCCCGCGCGCTCCGGAGCCCGCACGCCCACGCCGACATCCTGCGCATCGACACGGAGCGCGCCCGGCAGATGCCGGGTGTCGAGGCGGTTCTGACCGCGCGGGACGTCCCGGGCCTGAACAGCTACGGGCGCAAGGTGAAGGACGAGTCCGTCCTCGCGGAGGCCAGGGTTCGCAAGGTTGGCGATCCGGTCGCCCTCGTCGTGGCCACCTCGCCGGAGGCCGCCGCCGCTGCGCTCTCGGCGATCGTGGTGGAGTACCGCGAGCTGCCCGCCGTGTTCACCCCGGACGAGGCCCTCGCGGACGGTGCCCCGCAGATCCATCCCGGCGGCAACCTGCTGGCTGAGCACTCGCTGCGGTCGGGTGACACCAGCGAAGGGTTTGCCCGCGCCGACGTGGTGGTGGAGAACACGTACACGACCCCGTGGAACGAGCACGCCTACCTCGAGCCGGAGGCGGCCCTGGCCGCCTGGGACGGCGACATGCTCGTCGTGCGGACGTCGACCCAGTACTCCCACTACCACCGGTCGGAGATCGCGAGGACCCTGGGGCTGCCGCTGGAGCGCGTCCGGGTCATCCCCACGGTCGTGGGGGGCGCGTTCGGGGGGAAGACCGAGATCTCGTGCCAGTGCCTGGTGGCGCTGGCCACCTATCGGACGGGCCGGCCGGTGAGGATCGTCTACAGCCGCGCCGAATCGTTCGCGACCACCACCAAGCGGCACCCGTACCGGATCCGGGTCCGGAGCGGCGCAACCCGCGACGGCGAGCTCACGGCCCTCCAGGTCGACATGCTCGCCGACACCGGTGCGTATGCGTCGTTCGGCCCCGGCCTCATGATCAAGACGTTCGCCTCGGCGACCGGTCCCTACCGCTGGCCGCACGTCGAGCTCCATGGCCGGGTGGTGTTCACCAACAACCCGACGGCCGGCTGCATGCGCGGCCCGGGCACGACGCAGATCGCGTTCGCCGTGGAATCGCAGATCGACCAGCTGGCCGAGCGGCTCGGCATGGACCCGCTCGAGCTCCGCATGCGGAACCGCCTCCGGCAGGGTGACACGCTCCTGTCCGGCCAGGTGCTCGAGCACGACCCGGCCTATGGGGCAACCATCGAGGCCGTCCGGCCACATTGGCGCGAGGCGCTCGAGAGGTGCGCCGGGTCGGGAGAGACGTCGGGCACGCGGCGGCGCGGGGTGGGTGTTGCGTCGATCTGGTACGGGATCGGCGGCGGCGGGGGCGGCGGCCCGGTTCCCGGTCATGACCCGACCGCGACCGTGGGGCGAGGGCCGGGGCGAGCCGCCCTGGATCTCCTTGGAGACGGCTCGATCCGGGTGCGCACCGGTGCCGTCGACCTGGGGCAGGGGAGCACCACCGTCATGGGCCTGATCGCCGCCGGAGAGCTCGGCATCCCGTTCGAGCGCATCGAGGTTCAGACCGGGGACACGGCGACCTGCCCCGATGCCGGTCCCGCGGTGGGCAGCCGGGTGACGTTCTTCGTCGGCAACGCGGTGCGCAACGCGGCGGCCGATCTCAGGGAGGCGGTCCTGGGGACGGCGAGCGGCCTCCTTCACCGGCCGTTCGGCGATCTCGAGCTGTGCGACGGCCAGGTCCGGGCCCGCGGCGACCACGGGGTCAGCGTCCCGCTGTCCGAGATCGCCCGGGCCAGGGCGGACGCCGGGCGCTCGAACACGTTTGACGGCTACTTCGACGCTGACGTCCCCCCGTTCGAGGCCGGCTCCGGCCTCGGCGAGCCCTACGCCATGTTCGTCAGCGGAACGCAGATGGCGGAGGTCGAGGTCGACACGGAGTCAGGCGCGGTCCGGGTCCTGCGCGTGGTCGCCGTTCATGACGTCGGTCGGCCGGCCTTCCTCGAGGGGGTGATCGGCCAGATCGAGGGCGGGATCGCAATGGGCGTGGGCTTCGCCCTGAAGGAGGACTTCGTCGTCGGCCAGACCCGGGGCTTCAAGCAGTACCGGGTCCCGAGAACGACCGACATGCCGGAGATGGTGACGATCCTCGTCGGCGGAGTCGACGAACCGCCGGAGCTGGACTTCAAGGGCGTGGCCGAATGCTCGAACATGGTCGCCGCTCCGGCCATCACGAACGCCATCGCGCACGCGACGGGGCACCGGGTCCTGCGCCTGCCCATACGCCTCCAGGACCGCGACTGACGCCGCCGAACGCCGGGCACGACCGGGCCCCGGCCGGGCTCGCAGGCGAACGCCGGCAACTCCAACAGTGGCCAGGATCGGGGCCCGCCGGCGCGCTCGCCCCACGGCCACATCGCTCGCCCGGCGGCCATATCAGGCGGGGTGGAGCTCGCCTCGCGCCGGACCGATCCCGAGGCGGCGCGTGAGCCCGAGGACCGCGGCAGCCGCAGACACGGCGACGAACAGCAGCACCGCGGCCACGCTCATGACCCCGCCCAGGTTCCCGGCCCACGGCAGGAGGAGCACGTCCCCGCCGACGACCCGGAGCAGCAGGCCCGCGTGCAGCAGGGCGAGGTGCCCGTAGAACGCCGGCGAATACGGCAGCGGCACGCGGAGCACCGCCGACACGGCAGCCGGCGCGTGGCCGAACACCATCGAGATCACGAACCCGATCAGCAGGGCATGGAGGCGCACGTCGTACGCCGCCGCTCCCGCCGACGCCCCCGTGAACAGCCATGCGACGCCGGCGACGGCCATCCACACGTAGCCGGCGAGCAGGCTCAGCGCGATGAACCGCGCGGCGCCGGGGGTCCGGACGGTGCGCCGGGGGAGGTCGTGCCCGGCCAGCCATGCGGCGAGGGCAAGGAGCCCGATGCCTGCGATCCGCGTCCCTGCGTCCGGCAGCGCCAGCGTCAGGGTGATCCCGGCCACCAGG
>DATCGK010000407.1:0-3828 GCA_036508975.1 Candidatus Limnocylindrales bacterium | reverse complement strand
GAGCGCCATGAGTGAGTCGGCGTCGTTCGGGTTCGCCTGGATCTTCACCATGAGCGCCGCGACGGCCGCTTGGTCCAGGACCGGCGTGGTGGCGGAGGCGGCGGGAGCCGGGGAGCCGTTCGCGCCGATGCCGGCCGCGCTCGTGCCGCCGGCGTTGAAGCCCACCACGGCCACGATGACGATCGCCGCGATCGTGGCGCCCACGAGGGCGAGATTGCGGAACGCCCGCGAGCCGATCACGTCAACGAGCCGGTTGGGGCGTGGTGCAGCGCTCGCCGCCGCCATGGAGGCGGCGCGCTCGGCGGCGGTCCCCACGACCTCCCGGCGGGCGGTCGGGTCCACCTCGGCGAGGAGCGCGTCGATCTCGTCGTCGCTGACGATGCGCCGGCCGTTCTCGTCGAGGCGCGGAAGCACGTCCATCGCCAGGGCTGCCGCCGGGCCCACCGTCGCGGCGGGGGGAACCGCGACGGGGGCCGGGGCAGGGATTTCCCGGCGAGCCGGAGGTGTCGCCGGCTCGCCGGGTCGGACGGCCGGTCGCGCACCCGCCCCGACAAGGGCGACGGCACGGGCAAGCGCGGCCGGGTCCGTGAGAAGTGCGTACGCCTCGTCGGCGCCCGCGGCCTGGGCGCGCGCCCAGGTTCGAAGGCTGCGCGGCGCTGCCAGGAGGTACGCGGAGACCGCCTGGTGGGCGGTGCTCACGTCCTCGGGCGTGGCGGACGTGTCGAGTCCGAGGCGCGCCAGGAGCTCGCGCTCCAGCTTCTCGGGACCCGTGGTCTTGCTACCGGCGGGCGCGCTCATCGCGCCGTTCCTGCCGGGCGCGCCCACCCGGCGCGTCGTCCTGGTCCGTGCATCTTGCTGCCCTCGTTGATCGGCCGGGTCCAACCCGCGCCGTGACACCTGCACCGAAGTGTCGTGCCGAGGACCGCGTCATCCCATCCGCCGGGGGGCACAAATGCACCGGCTGGCGAATGCTCAAGCGATAGGGAAGCGGGGCGGCGTCTCTACCGATCGATAGATGGATCGGGCGCCGCTGCCGCCCCGTGGGGTTGCCGCGCTACACGTTGTGCAGCGCGCAACAACGGGCCATCTCGCCGGCGACGAAACCCGGCCGGCGCGCTCATTGGGGCGCTTTGTTGCGGGCGGAACAACGAAAGGCGGTTGTCGGGCGTCGGACGTCCTCAGCGGACCCGGAATCGGCGTCTTGTTGCCTGCTCCGCAACGGCGGCTTCTGGCCGGCGACTACGGCCCGTATGCCTTGGCCTGGTGGTCGTAGCCGTGGCAGGTCAGCGTGCACGTGCCGGTCCCGGTTCCCGTCGATGTCCACTTCAGGACGCCGGAGGCGCCATCGGGCAGGACATTCGGCGCGAAGTTGACCAGCCGCGTATTTGTGCGGTCGCCGACCTGGTAGGCGAGCGCCGTGCCGTGGATCCGGAAGTGGCACTCGGAGCAGATCGCGTTGCCCTGGCCCGCGCCCGGCGTGTCGATGTTCGTGCCGCCGTTGCCCTTGCCAGCGATGCCCGTCAGGTGCTCCTGGTGAAGGCTGAAGTTCGTGGCCGACGAGAAGCTGCTGACGAACCCTTCTTCGGCATGGCAGACCAGGCACAGCGCGGAGTCTGCTGCCACGTAGGGTTCGGAGGCGGACTTCAGGACGCGGTCCTGGTAGTTCTGGATGAGGATCCCGCGGTACTGGCTGGTGTGCGGGGCCAGGTCCGAGCCGGCGGCCGGGGGCGTCGTGGGGTCGTACTTCGCCGAGTCGGCGTGGCAGTTGACGCACCGCACGGTGCTGTCCGTCGCGAAGTTCCACAGCTTATAGGGCGAAGTCCCGGCCAGGCTGAGCGCCATCGCCACGGTCGTGTTCTTGCCGGACGCCTCGACCGGGTGGTACGAGGAGTTGGAGGGGTTCAGCTCGACGCCCTTGTCCAGCTCGTCCTGCGACGGAGGCTGGCCCGCGTTCGACGCGACGGCCGCGCCTGTGTGGCACTTCAGGCAGAGCTCGTACTCGCGCGTGGGCTGGTGGCCGTACGAGCCGTCCTGGATCGTGTAGGTCGGCGTCGTGTTGGCCCCGCCGTTCGTGGCGACCGTCCCGCCGACCGAGATCTGGGCGCCCGCGATCGTCCAGCCTGTCGTTGTCTGGGTCGCAGGCGCGGCGGTAGCGATGTGCGGGTTGTGGCACGTGGAGCACTGGAGGGTCGGGTCGAGGGCCGCGTCGTGACCGTAGATTGCGCGGGTGCCCAGATCGGTCGTGGCGGCGGTCGCGGGCCCGTATGACATTCGCACGCTCGCGTTCGCGCCCGTGCCATCGTGGCAGGTGAGGCACAGCGCATCGGACAACAGCGCGTTGCTGGCGCCTGACGGCGCAGAGCTGCTGCCGACAGACCGCAGCAGGGAGGTGGCACCTGCGGCCGGCGCATCCCCGCTGCTGGCGGACAGCAGGTACGCACCGCTGGCGGTGTGCGCCGCGTGGCAATTCGCACAGCCATCGGAGGTGAGCGACGTCTCCTGGTGCGGCGACGAGCTGGTGTCGTTCAGCGGAGCCTCAGCAACGGGAGCGGCCGGCAGCGCGACCGCGAGGCGGTAGATCGGGAGCCCGCCGGGGTTGGTCCAGGTCGCCGCGATCGTGCCCCGCGACACGAGCGGGAGGTCCACGCTGGCGACGCCGGGCGGATTCGCGGTGTGGACGTCGACCGGCCGGCCCACCGGCACGCCGTACCGCTGCCCGGGGGTCAGCTGGATGCGCGGCGTTGATTCGCTTGCCATCGATGCGGTCGTCGCGTCGGCGATTGCCTGTCCGGCGTCCGTTAGGCGCAGCTCGAACCACGCGCCCAGCGGGAGGTCGATCGAGGCCCGGACGGTAAACTCGACCTCCGTGTACGAGTCGCCCGGCACGGCGATCGTGGCCATTCCGGACCGGCCCATGACGCGGCGGCCCGTCGCCGGGGACTGCGTGGCGTCGTCCGTGTCGCGAACGATCAGCTCACTCGCGCCGATCGGCTCCTGGGCTGGCCCCGGGAGCGTTCCCGTTCCCGCGCCTGTCCTGCGCCACTCGGCGCCGACGTAGAGCGGAACGCCGGCCACGGACCCGCCGACCGGCACGTCGACGAAGGTCGCGGAGCCGCCGAGGCGGTACTGGAGGTCCGGCACGAAGCCCGCCGTCTGCAGGTCGGCGTTGCGGACCTGGAACCGGACGCGGAAGGCATCGAACCGCAGCACGCCGGTCAGCGCGTTGTCTGTCCCGAGGTACGTTGCAGCTTGGGAGACAGGCTCGACCCGGGCGAACACCGAGTGCGCCACGATGAGCTCGGGAGCCACGAGCACGGACACCGAGTCGCGCGCGGCGACGCCATCGGCATGCTCGAGGCGGGCCGCGAACCTTGCGGCGAAGGCGGGGTCACCCCCGGGCGAATACGGGGGTGCGCGCAGGCGCGGGGCGACGACCGTCTGCATCGAGTCGGCGACGTCCCCCAAGTACCACGCGATGGTCTGGGCGGCCGAATCGACCATGCCGCCGTCAGGATCGACGACCGTCCAGCCGGCCGGCAGCTGGGCGACCAGCTGAACGCTCTTCGCCGGCGTCTCGACGCGTGCGGAAAGGGCCAGGGACAGCACGCTGCCGGGATCGATCCGATGGCGCCCGCCGGTCGGCGCGTTCGAGGTCAGGGTGAGCGTTCCTCGAACGGGGATCGGAGACGGGCTGGGCGAGGGGCTGGGCGACGGCGAGGGGCTGGGCGACGGCGAGGCGCTGGGCGACGGCGACGGAGAGGGGCTGGGCGACGGCGACGGAGAGGGGCTGGGCGACGGCGACGGAGAGGGGCTGGGCGACGGCGACGG
>DATCGK010000406.1:0-8255 GCA_036508975.1 Candidatus Limnocylindrales bacterium | reverse complement strand
GACGCTGGTCGCGGTCACGCTGCCGTCGGGGTTGGCGGTCCCCACGACCGTGACCTGGTTGCCGCTCGCGATATCGGAGACGGTGTCGGGCGTGGACGAGACCTTGGTCACGGTGGTGGTCGGGGTCAGGAGCACGATCTTGGAGCCGCCGGCGGCGGTCGTGATCGTCATCTGACCGGCGGCGACCGAGCCGACGGTCCCCGAGGTGCCGCCCCCGAAGCCGCCCGGCCGGCCGGAGGCGTTGGGACCCCCCTGGCCGTTGCGGGTGAAGCCGTTGCCGTTGGTCTTGGCCGCAGTGGCGTTGGCGAAGGCGAACCCGCCGCCGAAGGCGAGGACCGCCACGACCGCCACGGTGACGGCCGGCACGAGCAGCCGCCTGGGGCCCGGCTTCGCGGGTGCGGCCGGCGCGGGGGGCACGCCCCGGGCATCCGGCTCGAACTGGTTGTAGGGGCTCTGGTTCATGGCTGTCTCCTGGAGGTGGCGACCCTCTGGCCGGGTCGGGACGGAAAGGCTGGGAAGGCGTGGAAGCCCGGAGGGCGTGGTAGGCGATGACGGCTGGACGGTCCCTCTACTCGGTGCGCAGGGCGACGATCGGCTGCAGGCGCGCGGCCCGGCGTGCAGGGTAGAGGCCGAAGACGAGGCCCACCGCGGCGCTCACGCCGACCGCGATGACGAGCGAGACCGGGGTCACGGTCGCCGGGACCGTGGTGAGGTTCGCGATGGCGATCGAGACCGCGATCCCGACCACGGCGCCGGCGATGCCGCCGAGCGTGGTGAGGAACACGGCCTCGACGAGGAACTGGCCGAGGATGTCCTTGCGGCGGGCGCCGACGGCCTTGCGCAGCCCGATCTCGCGGGTCCGCTCGGTCACCGACACGAGCATGATGTTCATGATCCCGATCCCGCCCACGAGCAGGCTGATGCTGCCGATCGCGGCGAGCAGGATTGTGAAGGTCGAGGTCGTCGAGGTCGCGGCGGCCAGGAGGTCCTGCTGGGTCTGGACGGTGAAGTCGGCCTGGGTCGGGTCGCCGATGTGGTGCGTGCCGAGCAGCACCCCGGTGGCCTCGAGCTGGGCGTTGCCCATCGAGTCCTGGCTGGTGGCGCTGATCGCGATCGTGTTGACGTTGGTCCGCCCGAAGATCCGCTGGGCGGCGGTGGTGACCGGCACGACCACCTGGTCGTCCTGGTTGAAGAAGCCGCCGGCGCTCCCCTTGGCCGCGAGCACGCCGATGACCTGGAGGCGGACCGTCCGGACGGGGGCGTTGCGCCCGGAGGTGAAGTTGAGGTTGATGTACTGGCCCACGGGCTCCGCGCCCGCGAACAGGTTGGCCGCGGTCGTGGCCCCGATCACCGCGACCGGCGACGACGAGGACACGTCCTCGGCGGTGAAGAAGGCGCCGTCGGCGACCGTCCAGTTGCGGACCGCCAGGTACTCGGGGGTGGTGCCGGTGACCGAGGTGTTGGTGTTGGTGCCGCCCACGATCACCTGGACCCGGCCGGTCATCTCGGGCTCGATGGCCGCGGCATCGGGCACCGCACCCGGCGCCTGGAGGGCGGTGACGTCGTCGAGCGTGAGGGTCGTCGCCCCGCCGCCCGCGCCCCGGACGAGGCCGGTCGAGACGCCGCCCGGCGACACGAGCACGAGGTTGGTGCCCAGGCCCTCGAGGGTGTTCGAGATCGACGCCGAGGCGCCTTCCCCGACCGACACCATGCCGATGACCGCGGCGACCCCGACGAGGATGCCCAGGATCGTGAGCGCGGCCCGCAGCTTGTTGGCGGCGGTCGCCACCATGGCCGTCCGGAGCGTTTCGAGGATCGGCATGTCAGTCGGCCCTGCCCGCGTCGGGCGCGGCCTCGAACGAGCCCGGCGCGGCGTCGAACGAGCCCGGCGCGGCCTCGAACGGGGCGAACGACTCGAACGGCGAGGGGTCGTGCGCCGCCCTGGCCCGGATCTCGGTCGTGGGGGCGTCAAGCACGATCCGCCCGTCGAGCAGGTGGATCTGGCGGTTGGCGAGATCGGCGACCCGCGGGTCGTGGGTGACCACGATCACCGTGCGGCCGCTCTCGTGGAGGCGGCCGAACAGGCGCATGATCGAGGCGCCGGTGGCGGAGTCGAGGCTCCCGGTCGGCTCGTCGGCGAGCAGGATCGCGGGCTGGGTGACCAGCGCCCGGGCGATCGCGACGCGCTGCTGCTCGCCGCCGGAGAGCTGGTTGGGGCGGTGCCTGGCCCGGGGCGCGAGGCCCACGGCGTTGAGCGCGGCCATCGCCTTGCGCTTGCGGTCCGCGTCCCCGCGGTACGCGAGCGGCAGCGCCACATTGTCGACGGCGGCCGTCCGCGCGAGCAGGTTCCACTGCTGGAACACGAAGCCCACGTGCCGGTTGCGGACGGTCGCGAGGGCATCGTCGTCCAGGCCCGACACGTCGACCCCGGCGAGGACGTACCGGCCCTGGTCGGCGACATCGAGGCAGCCGATGATGTTCATCAGCGTGCTCTTGCCCGAGCCCGACGGGCCCACGATGGCGACGAACTCGCCCCGCCCGATCCGCAGGTCGATCCCGCGCAGGGCATAGACGGAGGTGGATCCCGCGGCCCCCAGCGAGCCGTCGGCGGCCCCGTAGCGCTTGACGATGCCGGCCATCGCGACCAGGGGCGCGCCGGCGCCCGTGGCGGAGGCGGCCGGGACGGCGCCCGTGGCGGAGGCGGCCGGGACGGCGCCTGCTGTGACGGCGGCGGTGCCCGGGACCGCGAAGGCCGGGCCGGTGGCGGCGGTCGTGATTGCGGGGACCGGGACGGCGGGCCCCGGGACGGGGATCTCAGCCACCGAAGCCGCCCCCGCCGATGCGGATGCCGCCACCGCCGCCGCCGCCGCCGCCACGGTTCGTCGTCGTGGTCGTGAGCGTCTCCACGACGGTTGCTCCGTCACTGAGGCCGGTGACGATCTGGGTCTGCGAGCCGTTGCTGATGCCGGTGGTCACAGGAACCGTCGTCTGCGTCGTGCCGTCGGCGCCCAGGACGGTGACGACCTGCTGGCCGCCGACGGTCTTGACCGCGAGGCTCGGGACCAGGACCGCGTTGTCGGCCCGGTTGGTCACGACCGCGGCCGTGGCGCTCATGCCCACCAGCAGCGACGGGTTGGGGCTGTCGAGGCAGACGGTGGCGGCGAAGCTCGTCACCCCCGAGATCTGGGTGCCGACGTTGCTCAGCGTGCAGACCTTGCCCACCGCGGTCTCGGTGCCCAGCGCCGAGGCCGAGATCGTGGCGGGCTGGCCCATCTTGAGCTTGGGGATGTCGGTCTCGGACGCCTGGCCCGCGATCTGCAGGTAGGCGAGGTCCATGACCTGGATCTGGCCGGCCGTGGTCGTGGAGCTCGAGCTGCTCGAGCTGCCCGAGCCGGAGCCCGAGGAGCCCGACACCTGGTCGCCGACCTTGATGGTGACCGCGGTCACGGTGCCCGCGATCGGCGAGACTATCTGGGCGCCGGTCTGCTGGAGCGTCGCGAGCGCCTGCTGGGCGGACGCGACCGAGGCCTTGTCGGAGGCGATCTGGGCGGCCGGGGTGGTGGCGGTCTGCACGGCGGCGTTGTTCTTGGCCGCGGCCAGCCCGAGGCTGGCGGAGTTCACCTGGGCCTGGGCCTGGTGGGTGGCCACGGTCGCCTGGAGCTTCGCGGCGGAGAGGGCGGAGCTGGCGCTCGAGACCGCGGCCTGGTCCTTGGCGATCTGGACCGGATCGGGCGGGACGGCCTTCTTGTCGGCGGCCAGGGTGGCCTTCGCCGACGACAGGGCGGCGTTCGCCTGGGAGATCGACTGGGCGTTCTTGGCCCTGGTGTCGCTCAGCGACTGCCGGGCGGTCGAGAGCTGGAGGCTGGCCTGGCTGACCGAGTTCTTCGCGGCGGCCTTGGTCGTCTTGATCGGGCCCGCCTTGTCGGCCGCCAGGCGCGCCTGGGCCGCGATGAGGTTCGCCTGGGCGGTCGCGATCTGTCCTTGGAGCGCCGAGTCGTCGATCGTTGCGAGGACCTCGCCGGCGGTCACGACGGCCCCCGGCGCCACGTTGACGGCCGTGACCGTCCCGGACGAGCCGAAGCTGAGCTCGTCCACGGTCGAGGCCGCGACCGAGCCCGAGAGGTTGACGCTGCTCACGATCGTGCCGGTCGTGGCCGTGCCGGTCACGAGGCTCGTGGCGCTCGTCCCGAGCGGCTTCACGATCCACAGCACCCCGCCTGCGATCGCGACCACGACGACCGGCACGACCAGCCAGCGCCAGCGCCACCGGCGGCGCGGCGGCTCATCGCCCGCCACGGGTCCCAGGTCGAAGTCATCGACCCAGGGCGCCGGGGTCTCCGGCATGTTCATCGGTGTCGTCACGACCAAGCCTCTCGTTCCCATTGCGTGGAGATCCCCCAACGATCGGACGGCCGGGTGAGAATCGGCTGAGATTTCCGTGAGGGAGGCGCACGCCGACGCCGGCCCGGTCGGCTTCCCGTCGCACGATGCCGACCCGACATCCCCCGCAGGGGCTACCTCGCCTCGATCGAGCGCTTGGACAGCCCCACGAAGAAGCCCTCGATCGCCGTCTTCGGCGCGTCGTCCGGTCTGGCCGCGGCGCCGAGCGTCACGAACAGCGGTGCGAGGTGCTCCACCGTGGGGTGGGCGTACGGCATCCCGGGGGCCTTCTCGCGGAACGCGAACAGCGTGTCCAGGTCCCCGCGCGCCAGCGCCTCGGCGGCCCAGCGGTCGAACTCGATCGACCACTGGGGCGCACCGGGCTTCCCCGCGAAGTACTCGCCGATGTACGGGAGGCCGTGGGTCATGAACCCCGATCCGACGATGAGCACGCCCTGGTCGCGGAGGGGCGCGAGGCGGCGGCCGACCTCGAACAGGTGCGCGGGGTCCAGGTCCGGCATCGACAGCTGGAGGACCGGGACGTCCGCCTCGGGGTACATCGCCAGGAGCGGGACCCAGGCGCCGTGGTCCAGGCCGCGCGTCGGGCGGTCCATGACGGGTTCGTTCGCCGGCATGAGGGCCTTGACCGTTGCCGCGAGCTCCGGTGCGCCCGGCGCCCGGTACTGGAGGTCGTAGTAGCGCTGCGGGAACCCGTAGAAGTCGTAGACGAGCGGGAACGTGGTTGTGGCGCCGATGGCCATCGGCGCGGTCTGCCAGTGGGCGCTGACGATGAGGACGGCCTCCGGGCGCGGCAGCGATGCCGCCCAGCCCGCGAGCTGGCCCATCCACAGGGGGTCGTCCAGGAGCGGTGGCGCGCCGTGACCGAGGTACAGGGCGGGGAGCGAGCCGGAGCCCGCGGCGGCGAGCACGGGATCGGTGGTGGAACGAGGGTCGGTCATGGCGGAGAGGATCTTTCTGGCGGGCGGGGTGCCGATCCAACAATAGGACGATGTGCTTGACTGCGCAACTACTCGCGTGCTGACCAGCACCCGGCCACCCGGCCGCCCGGCGGTCCCTATCCCCGCCGAAGCCGCCCCAGCAGGGAGCGCGGCGATGACGCCGCCCGCAGCCGCTTCGCCAGCGACGCCGCCAATGCGTCGTACTCCTCCGGCCGGTTGTACCGCTGGGCCGAGACCCGGAGGATCACCGCGGACGGCCCGCCGCCCGCCTCGAGCGCCGCGGGCGCGGGGAACGGGTAGACCGGCACCTCGATCCGATCCTCGTCGAACAATGCCTCCTGGAGCGCCCGCGCCGCGGCCCGCGTGAGCGCGATACCCGGGAGCGGCACGGCGGCCATCGATCCGAGCATCGTGTCGGGGGCGGGCGGCTCGATCCCGAGGGCGGCACAGAGCCGGTCCCGGGCCTGGCGAGCGAGAGCCGCATTCGCCGCCATGAGCCCCGGCCACCCGTCGGGGTCCAGGCCGCCCACGTACCGGATCGCGGCCGGGACGGCGAGCCAGGGAGTGGGGTCCGACGTCCCGGTCCAGTCGAACGAGAGCCGGAACCGCGAGCGATCGTGCCGGTCGTCGTTCGCGCCGTGGGACGTCACCAGCGGGCGGATCGAGGGGCGCACGTCGGCGCGCACGTGGAGCACCGCCGCCCCCTTCGGGGCGCACAGCCAATTGTGGGCATTGCCGGTCCAGTAGGCGGCCCCCAGCGACTCCAGGTCCACGGGCACCATGCCCGGGGCGTGCGCCCCGTCCACCAGCGTGTCGATGTCCCGGCGGTCCAGCTCCCGGACCAGCGCCGCAACGGGCAGCACCAGTGCCGTCGGCGAGGTTACGTGGCTCACCAGCGCGAACCGGGTCCTCGGCGTCACGGCGTCCAGGTAGGCCTCCACGACCTGTGCTGGATCGTGCACGGGGAACGGCACCCTGACCATGACCACGGTGGCCCCGTCCCGCTCCGCCGCGCCCTGGAGCGCGTTGAGCGTGGCGTTGTACTCGTGGTCGGAGGCCAGCAGCTCATCCCCGGGCTTGAACCGGACCGAGCCGAGGACCGTCGAAACCCCCGTCGTGGCGTTGGCGACGAAGGCGAGGCCATCGGGGTCCGCCCCCAGGAACGCGGCGACCTCCATCCGCGCCTGGTCCAGGTGGCCTTCCAGCTCCCGGTCCAGGAACCGCGCCGGCTCCTGCTCCATCCGTTCCCGCCAGGCGCGCTGGGCCTCCAGCACCGGCTCCGGGCACGCTCCGAACGAGCCGTGGTCGAGGAACGAGATGTCCGGCTCCAGCAGCCAGGGCGAGCGGTCGAACGTGCGATGTGTCACCTCGGGACGATAGCGGACCACGCGGCCCGTCGGAACCCGGGTTGGAGACCTATTCGAGGAGCAGCGACTCCCCTGGTCCTGCCGTTCGTGTCGCCGCCATCGCCCCAACCGGTATGACGTACGCCCGCCCCCTGCCCGCAACCGTCCAGGTGCCCCCGGGCCGCCCGATCACCAGCGTCTGCTCGTCCAGGCCCAGCCAGGCGAGCGCGCGCGCCGCCCCGATGCCCCGGCCCCCGTCACCGTCCACGGCCGCACGCCACGCCCCGAGTCGCTCCGGCGCAAAGTGGGGGAGGACCGAGATCCCCGGCACCAGCGTCAGGCCGTCCACCGGCCCGTCCCGGGTCCAGAGGCGCTCGGCGAGGGCCATCGCCCCCGCGCTGGCCCCGGCGACGCACGCTCCTCCGGCATGTGCCCGGAGGACGGCCGCCCAGGCCTCCGTGCCGCGGAGGACGGCCGGGATCAGGTCGGGATCTCCGCCGGGCAGGTGGACCAGGTGCGCGCCCTCCAGCTGCGCGATCAGGGCCCGACCGGGGCTGTCGGCGTCCGCGCGTACGAGGAGCCTGGCCGCGGTGACCCGGACCTCCACGCCCGCACGCCCGGCGGCCTCGCGGAACGCCCGCGCTCCGTGGTCCACGGCGAGGTCGGGCCGGTGACGGGCCACGGCCGTCGGCATGAGGACGACGCGCGGGACCTCCACGCCCGCCGCCTCGATCGCCGCCGCGAGCAGCGCGTCCATCGCGGCCTCGTCGCCGGCGACGTACTCCCCGCCCCCGTGCAGGGCGATGAGCCCGTTCAGCGGTCGCCCTCCGGGTCGTCGTCCGCGCCGGGCTCGTCCGGGGTCACGGTCCCCGGTGACCCGGGACGCGGCGACTCGCCCGGCGACCCCCTTCGCGGCGGCTCGGGCAGCCCAGGCGCGGGTCGCGGCGTGACATTGATGATCACGCCCGGCTCAGGCCGTCGCCCGCGCAGGAGACGGGCCAGGCGCTCCGGCCCGGCCACGAACGGCGCGACGTACGCGACGATGATGATCGGCAGCAGCAGCCGGAACGGCCCGGGGAACCGCATCCCGACGAAGATCCCGAGCGAGTACAGCACCCACGCCGTGAGCAGCGAGCTCGCGGGCCAGCCGGCGCGGTGGAGGCGCCAGACCGGCAGCAGCGCGAGCAGGCCGGCGATGAGGGCGATGAGCAGCAGGACGGGCGACATGGCCCGACGATCATAGGCCCCGCTTCCGCGAAGGGTCCCGGGTCGTGGTCCGGGGAGGGGAATGGGACTGCCTGTCGGCTACGATCTCCCCATCCCGGAACCGCCGTAGGCCGTGACCCCGTGACGCACCGCTTCAACGCCTGGCTCGACCGCTGGGGCCCGATCCTGCCGCTGCTCATCGCCGAGGGCACCATCTGGCTCGGCTTCGGTGCGCTCCTGCCGATCCTCCCGATCTACTTCACCCGGCACGGCGTCGACCTGCCCACGCTGGGCATCGTCGTGGCGGCCTGGCCGGCGGCGCGGCTGGTGGGGGAGCCGTTCTTCGGGTGGGTGGCGGACCGGT
>DATCGK010000405.1:0-2068 GCA_036508975.1 Candidatus Limnocylindrales bacterium | reverse complement strand
GAAGAGGCGCTGGTCGGGACGCCGCTCGCGGATGCCGCCCGGCCACTCGAGGTCCTGCGGACTGCCCACTCGTTCGACCCCTGCCCGGCCTGCGCGGTGCATTCGTACGTCCCCGACGCCGGCGGCCCCATCCAGATCCGGGTCATCTGAGGGAGGCGCACGATGACCGCAGCCCTCGAGGCACTCACTCCATCACAGCCGGCCGGTGTCGACACGCTGCACGAAGAGCCGGGCCGGCGCCTCCGCATCTACATCTGGCAGGTCCCGGTCCGGGCCACCCACTGGGTGACCGCCGGCTGCATCGTGGTCCTGAGCCTAACCGGCGGCTACATCGCGGATCCGTTCCTCATCCCCGCCGGGGGTTCGACGATGATGACCGCGCGCCTCATCCACATGGTGGCCGCGATCACGCTCCTCGCGTCCGGGCTCGTCCGGACCTGGTGGCTCCTCGCCGGGAACCGCTTCTCCCGCTGGTCGGCGTTCATTCCGACGTCGCGCGTCCAGGCAACCGAGCTGTTCCGGCAGGCCGGCTTCTACATGTTCCTGCGCCGGGAGATCCCGAAGGTCCTGGGCCATAACCAGCTGGCGGCGGCCGCCTATCTGGCCCTGTTCTTCCTGCTCCTCGTCGAGACCGTGACCGGGTTCGCCCTCGATGGGCTCATCGGGTCCGAGCCCGGCGCGACCGCCTTCGGCTGGCTGCGCGAGCTGCTGGGGCCGCAGACGATCCGGCTCGTCCACCACCTCTCGATGTGGGCGATCCTCGCCATCGCGCTGTTCCACGTCTACAGCACGATCCTCGTCGACCACCTCGAGCGCAACGGGCTGGTCTCGAGCATGTTCAGTGGCTTCAAGTTCGTCCCCCGCGACGAGATCATCGAGTCGCGCGATGGCGGGGTCGACGTGAGCGAGCGTGGCGAATGACGCACCCGGACCGGCCCTGCGTCACCCCCGGCAGCGGCAACCTCCGTCGCGACGAGCGCTTCGGGGTCCACGTCGTTCGCGCGCTCGCGCCGCTATCGGCGCCAGGTTCGGCTTCCCGAGCATTTGACGAGCGAGGGACTGCGGCATGACGGGCAAGATCGATCGCTGGATTTCGCTCCTGGTGGTCGCCAACTTCGTCATCGTGGCGATCCTGGTGAGCGCCGCGCTTGCGGACTGGTTGAACATCGTGCCGAACGGCCAGGCATCCGAGCTCGACGCGAAGGCGTCCGCATCTCCGCCGGACCTCATGCCGATGGGCCTCGCGCACATCCCGACCAGCGCCAGCTGCCTCCTCTGCCACGACACCGGCGGCGAGGCCGGGCTCAAGCCGGTGCCGGCCCTCGGCCACCCCCTCGAGGGCTGGACGGAGTGCCTGGTGTGCCACACGGACGACCGCCTGGGCAGGACGGCACCCGGCCACATCGGGATCCAGCAGAAGGAATGCCTGAACTGCCACAAGGTCGCCCAGGTCGGGCCCGCGATCACGCAGCCGCACTCGCGCCTGCAGGACCAGCAGTGCCTCGACTGCCACGGGAAGGTCGCCCACCTGCCGTCGAGCATGGTCGGGAGACAGCAGGACGAGTGCTGGCTCTGCCACAAGCCAACTGCCCTGCCGCCTCCCGAGTATCCGCACGGCCCCGATGCCCGCCTGGGATGTCGCGCCTGTCACCAGTCCGCCGAGGTCGGCAACCTGCCGATCGATCACGCCCTCCGGGCGGACTCGACCTGCCTCCTGTGTCACGACATCAAGGAGGTCGCCTCGGGACCGAACGCACCGGGCGCGACGCCCGCCCCGGTCGGCGGGAGCTGATCGACCGCGGGTCGAATCGACGCCGACCGCGCGGGGTCGCATCGCCGCCGGCCGGGCGGGCCGGCCCTGTAGAGGCACCGGGGCGAGCTGGCGGGGCGACGGCGGGCCGTCATCTTTGCTAGACTCCGCCGTCGCGGGCCCGTAGCTCAACGGTAGAGCGGGGGACTCTTAATCCCTAGGTTCAGAGTTCGAATCTCTGCGGGCTCACCAGATCACGCGCTCGAGGCGCCCCTCCCGGTTCGCCGGTGAGGGGCGCGTCCGTCCCCGGAGGTGCCA
>DATCGK010000404.1:0-4940 GCA_036508975.1 Candidatus Limnocylindrales bacterium | reverse complement strand
CACACCCCCGTCGCGGGCCACCGCGAAGCCCTGACCTGGACCTACCGGGCGCGCTACGCTCCCCTCGTGCGAAACAGGAGCGTGGAATGCGACTGACGGTGCTGGGAGCAGGCCCGGCCTACACGGACCGGCAGGGCGCGTCCGGAGCCTGCTACCTGGTCTCAGAGGACACCACCCACGTCCTCCTGGACCTGGGCCAAGGCTCGTTCACCCGGATCTTCCCGCACGTCGCACCCCCCGACATCGCGGCTGTGGTCGTGAGCCATCTCCACCCAGACCACTTCATCGACCTCGTGCCGATGCGGCACTACCTGCGCTACGAGTTCCATCCGCCACGGCGGATGCGCGTGATCGGACCGGGCGCCCTCGCCGAACGCCTCGATGCGCTCCACGCGGAGAGCGGCTTCACCGCGGAGGCGTTCGACACCGAGTCCCTTGGCGAGGCGCCGCGCCGCATCGGGGCGCTCCGGCAGGAGGCCTGCCTCGTCACCCACACGGAGGAGAGCTACGCCGTTCGCGTCTCGGGCGCCGGCGGCCCGGGGCTGGTCTACAGCGGCGACTGCGGGCGGGCGGACGACCTGGCGCCGCTGATCCGGCCCGGGGATGTGCTCCTGGCGGAGGTCTCCTTCGGTCCGGGACCCGTCACCGCCAACGTCCTCCACCTCGACGGACCGGCGGTGGGGCGCGTGGCGGCCGCCACCGGTGCCGGGCGGGTGCTCCTCACCCACCTGCTGATGGGGCGCGACCCGGACGCGACGATCGCGTCGGTGCGGGCGTGCTACGACGGGCCGGTGGACCTGGTCTGGCCCGGAACCCGCGTCGAGCTCTGAGATACCGGGACGAAGAACGGCCGGGGTACGGTGTCCGCACCCCGGCCGGGTCGCCTTTCGGGGACAGCGACGGCTGGCGGCGCCGGACGGCAGGCAGGCGTCCGACGAGCAGGATCAGGGCCGCGACAACAACCAGGGCGACGAGCCTGAATGGGCCTCCTCGATCATCGTCCTGCGGGTGGTACCCGTCCAGTACCTTCGGGCCACCCCGGACCCACCGATCCCATCCGGACCGCACAGCCCGAGGAGATCCTGGTGCGTGAAGGCACCGCAGGACACCTGACCGGCGGCCGGCGCGATGCGGACCAGGCACGGCGACGGGACGGTGTCGAGAGCGCATCTGTGCGCCCGCCGGGCGGTCGCCGACCGCGGGGTGGGCTACGCTTCGAGCGCTGCCGAACGGAGGACGATGCAACCCGTGGTTGAACCGGGCGAGACGCCCACGAGGGCCGAGAGAGCCGGGCACAAGCTTGCGGGCGTCGCCGACAGCGGGCCGGGGCGCCTGCTGACCACGGCCGGCCGCCGGATCCGGGACAACCTGGGCGATCCGGCCACGGTGCTCGCGCTGATCTTCGTCGCCGCCTTCGTCGCGCGGGTCGCGTGGCTGAGCCTTCCCCAGGGCGCCCTCATCTTCGACGAGGCCTACTACGTCAACGCAGCCCGGATCCTGCTCGGGTCGCCGGTGCCGGCGGGCGCCCACTACGCCGCCAGTGTGGCCGGTCTCGACCCGAACACCGAGCACCCGCCGCTGGGCAAGGTGCTGATGGCGCTCTCGATGCTCGTGTTCGGCGACAACGGGATCGGGTGGCGGGTGCCCAGCGTCGTGGCGGGCATGATCGCCCTGGCCGCCACCTACCGGATCGTGCGTACCACCGGCGAGTCGGCGCGGATGGCGGTCTTCGTCATCGGGATCCTGGCGTTCGACAACCTCACGTTCGTGCACGGCCGGATCGGCACCCTGGACATGCTGGTCCTGGCGCCGATCCTGGTCGGGTCCTGGCTGGCGATGCGGGGACGGTGGGCACTGGCCGGCGTGGCCGTGGCAATCGGGCTCCTGATCAAGATCACGGCGGTCTACGGCGTGGCGGCGATCCTGCTGCTGTACCTCCTGCAGGCCGGGGGACGGTGGTGGCGCGAGCGGCGTATCGCCCCAATGGACCTGCGCGGCCCGCTCGTGCTCTGCGTCACCGTCGCCGTCGTTGGTCTCGCCGGGCTGGCGCTGCTGGATGCGCGCTTCACGGCATTCGCGACCCCGTTCGACCACCTGCGGAGGATCCTCGAGTACGGCGCGAATCTCGGCGCCCCGACCACCAACACGGGGATCTGCCCGGGTGCGGACAGCCTGCCGTGGCAGTGGATCTTCAACGAGTGCCAGATCGGCTACCTGCGCGTGGACGTGACGGTCAGCGCCGGCCAGGAGGTCCTCCGGGCGGCCCCGACCATCGACTTCCGCGGCGCAATGAACCCGCTGCTGGCCGGGGCGATCCCGCTGAGCGCGCTGTTCGTTCTCTGGTACGCCTGGCGCACCGGCAACGGCCTGGCGCGCTGGGCGGTCGCCTGGGGTGCCGCCAACTACCTCCCGTTCGTGGTGCTCGCGATCTTCACGCACCGGATCATGTACATCTACTACATGCTGCCGGCGATCCCGGCGATCGCGGCCGCGATCGCGATCCTCCTGGCCAGGTCGGGGCTGCCACGGTTCCTGCTCTGGGGGTTCGTGGCCGCGTATGCCGTCGGCTTTGCCGCGTACTTCCCGTTCCGGCAGATCCCCTGATCCATGGCCCGCGAGACGCTGCCTGGAGACCCGGACGCCCCCGGCAGCCGCCTCCGGTCCGTCATCCCCGGCGCGTTCCTCCTCTACCTGGTCGCGGCGGTGCTGCTGACCGCCGAGGCGTGGAACTCGCCGGCGAAACGCGGGTTCATGGCAATGCGCCTCCTCGTCGGCTGCGCCTGAACGGACCGCTCGGTACGGTCCCCCTGCGTCCGGGCGAGTGCCGGCCGACCTGATGCGACTGTCGGGAGGCGACTGTCGAGAGGCAGTTGTCCTGAGCGGATCAGAAGATGTTCTGGAGCCACGACGGATTGAGCAGGGACGTGTTCCCGAAGACGAACGAGCTGATGAACACGACGGCAACGATCCTCGCGTCGCGAACGAGGGCAAGACGGTTGACGGCCGACAGACGGCTGGCGGTTGATGCGGCGATCGGCATCGCCAGCCAGGCGATGATCGTCAGGACGTCCCACCACCACGTCTGCTGCATCAGGAGGCTCGACATCGTGAGCCAGGCGAGCAGCGTCAGGTCCATCCAGGATCTCGTGTAGGCGAACACGACTGCGACGATCGCCGCCACGAACAGGAGCGTCGCGATAGCAGCGATGTTGGGGTCAGCGACGGTCACGTTGACGGGGTTGTGACTATCAAGCTTGCGCAGCCAGGGCGAGATCAGCCAGAAGACCCCCAGCGAGATCGTGGCGAGGACGGTCGTGATCCCGGCGAGGTCAATCTCCCGGCGGCTCCACGTCCGCCATTGGCCATGTCGCACGACGAGGTATGCCCCGTAGATCGCGAGAGGCCCGAAGAGGTAGGCGCGGAAATGCAGGACGGCCGCAAGCGTGAACATCGCGATCGCCTGCAATCCCTTTCGCTGGGCAAGGAAGTGGGCGGACAGCACGAGCGGGGCGATGATCACCCCTTCGTAGAACCCCTCCAAAGACCAGTGGATCAGCTCCAGGTACACGATGAACAGCACCAGGAACCCGACCGGCCTCATCCCGTCGAACTGATGCCAGAACTTCAGGAGGACGAAGATCGAGATGTGAGCCAGGGCCAGGAAGGACAGGATGAGCAGCCGATTGGCACCCGAGAACGACAGGTCGGTAAACGAATACAGCAGGGCCACGGGTGCTGTGACAACCATGTCGCCCGGCGGGTGGAACCGCGGGTATGTCGACCAGCTCGAAACGAACGGCTTGTCGGCCGGCCAGCCAGGCACGGTGAAGACCGGGTACATCTGACCGCCTTGCGGCGTGAGATCCACGGGCAGTGCTGCGCGCTGCTCCGGCGTGAGGGGGACCGCCGAGTCCTGCAGGGGCATGGTCCAGATAGCGGTCCCGGCGTGGGTGAACAGCCGGGCCGTGTTCATGTGCGAGAAGTGGTCCGTGTAGTTCCCGTTCGACAGGTCGCCGTACGGGTGGGTGGGCCCCAGGAGCAGATACCAACTCGACCAGACGATGAGGGACGCCACGGTCAGGGTCAGGGCCAGGTGAGCGCGGACGGATCGGACCAGGGTCGTGAGTGCCATGACGGCGAGTATCGCCCTTGCCACCTGTCTCGGTGGCGTCTCGACGCACTGCCCAGGCGCCATGGAGCGCTGGCCCAAGGTGGTGAAGGCGATGTGGCACCGACCCAGCGTGAATGCCGCGCTGGTCCCGGTGCGGGAGGGGGATGGAGACCGGCCTGGGACTCGCCCGGGAGTCGGCGAGTGGTCGACTGCGCCCATGCGCCGGGGTCACCCGGCGTCGGCCTGGCTAGCGGCGCGCCCAGCAGAGCGCAGATCGCACGCGAGAAGAGACCCGGGTCGGCGTGGCCCGGATCGACGTACAGCTGAAGGAGCTGCCCGCTCCGGTTCGACCTCACCCTCGAAGTGAGTGGTGCCATCCGGTCCCTGCACGGTCGCATCGACCGCCGAGCCGGGGCAGACAGAGAACCGGCCGGGGGGCTGATGCCCGACCCGGCCGGTTCGATCGTGTGGTCCGACGCCACGAGGCGTCGGGTTCGCTCGCCTAGCGCTTGCGCCTCGCGGTCGCCGGCGTCAGCAGGAGGACACCAGCGAGCAGCCCGGCCATGGCGACCAGGAGCAACTGCCAACCGCTGCCGGAGGGGCCCGAGCTACCGGCAATCGGAGCGGTGTCGGTGCTCGGAGGGGTGACGTCCGGCCTACCGGTCTCAGCCGCCACCGCGCCGCTCGGCGTCGACACCGAGGTCGTCTCAGCCGAGGTCGTCTCCGCCGAGGTCGTCTCCGAAGCGATCGACGTGGTCTCGGCGGACGTGGTCTCCGAAGCGATCGACGTGGTCTCGGCGGACGTGGTCTCCGAAGCGATCGACGTGGT
>DATCGK010000403.1:0-3332 GCA_036508975.1 Candidatus Limnocylindrales bacterium | reverse complement strand
AAGCCGCTTCAAGGGGGCGGGGAACTACCTCGCCCTGATCCCCTTCCACGCCTACGTCGGGCTGTTCCTCGTCCTCCCGACGCTCATCGTGACGATCGGGGCGTTCTCGACTCTGGACGGACAGTTCACGCTCGGAAACGTCCAGGCGATGTTCACGACGGACGCGTTCATCGCCTCGTTCATCAAGTCGCTCCAGCTCGCGCTGATCACCGCGCTCCTGGGCGCGGGGTTCGGCGGCCTGCTGGCCTGGGCGGTCCTGCGCGGGGACCCGAACGGCGTCCTCCGCCAGCTGGTCATCTCCGCCTGCGGCGTGCTCGCCCAGTTCGGCGGCGTCATGCTCGCGTTCGCGTTCCTGGCGACGTTCGGGTTCAACGGCCTGATCACGATGCTCATCAAGAGCAGCCTCGGGATCAACGGCCTGGACATGTCATGGCTGTACTCCATGACCGGCCTCGCCGTTGTCTACACGTACTTCCAGATCCCGCTCATGCTGATCGTCTTCCTGCCCTCGCTCGACGGCCTGCGCCAGGAGTGGTACGACGCCTCGGCGAGCCTCGGCGGCGGCGCCTGGGCCTTCTGGCGCCACGTGGGCGGCCCGATCCTCGCCCCGAGCTTCCTGGGTGCGCTGCTGCTGCTGTTCACCAACGCCTTCTCCGCCTACGCCACCGTCCAGGCTCTCATCAGCCAGGGCTGCGTCCTGATCACCCAGCAGATCGCCTGCCAGATGCAGAGCGAGGTGGTGCTGGGCCAGGCGAACGTGGGCAAGGCCCTGGCGCTGGGGATGATCGTGATCGTGTCGGCCGTGATGGCCATCTACGCCTTGATCCAGCGGCGTGCCTCGAGGTGGGTCAAGTGAGCTTCGCGCAGGGACAGCTCGGCGCCGCGGCCCCTGGCGGCGGCGCGATGATCGCGCGACCCAACGGCGCCGGCAGGGCCCGACGCGCCCCGACGGGCCAGCGGGTCGCCCGCATCGTCGTGCTCGTGGTCGTGCTGGGCTACCTGATCCTGCCGCTGTTCGCGATGCTCGAGTTCTCGACGCGCGGCGATGTCGACCCGGTGACCAAGGCCGCCACCCGCAGCCTGCAGTCGTACGCGGCTATTTTCAGCTACCCGAACCTGGTCGACGGCATCGTCGCCTCGCTGGAGATCGCGGTCCTCACCGTGTTCGGGATGCTGCTGCTCCTCGTCCCGACGATGGTCTGGACCGTGGTGCGGGTGCCGCGCATGCGCCGAGTGGTCGAGTTCCTGTGCCTGCTGCCGCTGGCGATCCCGGCCATCGTCATCGTCGTGGGCATCGCCCCGATCTACCGGTTCATGGGGCAGCACCTGGGCGCGTTCGGTGCGTCGCCCCTGACGCTGACGTTCATCGACATGATCCTCGTGCTGCCGTATTCCTACCGCGCCATCGACTCGAGCCTCCGCAGCGTCGACACGGCGACGCTCGCCGACGCGGCGCGGAGCCTGGGCGCCGGCTGGCCGCGGACGATCTTCCAGGTCATCGTCCCCAACATCCGCGGCGGCATCCTGTCCGCCTCGGTCCTCGCGATCGCCCTCGTCCTGGGCGAGTTCACGATCTCGTCGCTGCTCTCGTTCAACACGGTCCAGGTGGTCATCTACCTGCTCGGCAAGCGCGACCCGTTCGTGTCGGTGGCCGTGTCGCTGCTCGCCCTCGTCTTCGTGTTCGTCCTGCTGTTCGTCATCTCCCGCTTCGCACCCGGCGCCGACAGACGCGCCCAACGAGCCGCCGAGGAGCCCGCCTGATGACCTCCGTGAACCCGACTCCGGTCAAGGCCGGGCACGCCGTCGCCGTCGCGTTCCAGGAGATGCATCGCTGGTACGGCCCGGTGCACGCGCTCGACGGGCTCTCGATCGACATCGCCCCGGGCGAGCTCATCGCCCTGCTCGGTCCGTCGGGCTGCGGCAAGACGACGGCGCTCCGCGCCCTCGGCGGGCTGGACGTGGTGGACCAGGGCACGATCCTCGTCGATGGGAAGGACATGACCCATGTCCCCGCGAACAAGCGGAACATGGGGATCGTGTTCCAGGCGTACAGCCTGTTCCCGAACATGACCGCGCGCGACAACGTGGGGTATGGCCTGCGCCTCCGGGGCGTGGACGGGGCGACCCGCAAGAAGCGCGCCGAGGCGACGCTCGACCTGGTCGGGCTCGCCCACGAGGCGAACCGCTACCCTCACCAGCTGTCCGGCGGCCAGCAGCAGCGCGTCGCGCTGGCGCGGGCCCTCGCCATCGAGCCCAGCGTGCTCCTCCTCGACGAGCCTCTGTCGGCGCTCGACGCCAAGGTCCGGCGCCAGCTTCGCGAGGAGATCCGCCGCATCCAGATCATGGTCGGGATCACCACCTTGTTCGTGACCCACGACCAGGAGGAGGCGCTGGCGATGGGCGACCGGGTCGGCGTCATGTCCGCCGGACACCTGGAGCAGATCGCCGCCCCGGCCGAGCTGTACGACCGGCCGAAGACGCGGTTCGTCGCCGAGTTCGTCGGCCTGACCAACCGCATCGCGGGCGACGCCGATGGCGGCGCGGTCAACGTGCTCGGCACCCGTGTCGAGCTGCTACCCGGGTCGGCGGACCGGGGCCGCGTGACGGCGCTGGTGCGCCCCGAGAACCTGCACCTGGCGCAGGCCGATGACGGCGCGGCGCGGGTGCTCGCGGTCAGCTTCCTCGGCTCGATGTGCCGCGCCCAGGTGAGTCTCGCGAGCGGCGAGCTCGTCGTCGCCCAGATGGCGGCAGTCGATTCGGTCGGGCTCACGCCCGGGCTGGCCGTCCGCGTTGCGGTGCGGCCGGCCCCCGTGTTCGCCGTCGCCGACTAGGCCGCACGCGACCGTCACGAGGTATCTCCGATGTCCCGCGCGCACCTCCCCGGCCTTCGCCAGGTCACCGAGCCCGCCCGAACGATCGACGTCATCCACGAGACGGATGTCCTGGTCGTGGGCAGCGGGCCGGGCGGTCTCGGGGCCGCGCTCGGAGCGGCCCGGGCCGGCGCGCGGACGACGCTCCTGGAACGGTTCGGCTGCTTCGGCGGCAACATCACCGCGGTCGGTGTCGAGAGCTTCGCCTGGTACCGCCACGAACAGACGGTGGACAGCGTCGGCATCGGCAGCGAGATCGAGGCGCGAGCCAAGGCGGCGGGCGCCACGTCCGACGAGTCGCAATCGACCAGCCAGGCGTTCGACGCGGAGCTGTTCAAGGTGGTCGCCGACACTTTCGTCGAGGAGAACGGCATCCACCCGATGCTCCACCGGACCTTCGTGGCACCCATCGTTGAGGACGGTGTCCTGCGCGGCGTCATCACGGAGAGCAAGTCCGGGCGC
>DATCGK010000402.1:0-5976 GCA_036508975.1 Candidatus Limnocylindrales bacterium | reverse complement strand
TGACATGGCGGCGTCGCTCGAGGCCACGGAGCGTCGGCGTCACGAGCTTGTCGGTGACGTGGCTCACGAGCTGCGGACGCCGATCGCCTCGCTGCGCGGGTACATCGAGGGACTCGACGAGGGCGTGTTCACGCCCGGGCCGGATGCCTGGCGGGTCCTCGGGGACCAGGCGAGCCGCCTCGCACGCCTGGTCGACGACCTCTCCGATCTCTGGCGCGCCGAGGGGCGTGACATTGCCCTCGTCTCGGAGGATCTGGACGGGCCGACCCTCGTCGTGGATGCGATCCAGCGCCATCGCGCCGCCGCCGCCGCCCGGTCGATCGAGCTGGACGCCGAGGCGGACGAGCCGGTTCGTCTGCGGGCAGATCGGGCTCGCGTCGCCCAGGTCCTCGACAACCTCGTGGGCAACGCCATCCGGTATGCGCCCGAACGAGGGCGTGTCCGCGTCCGCCTCGCGCAACGTGGCAACGCCGCCCAGGTCTCGGTCACCGACACGGGACCCGGGCTCGAGCAGGACCAGCTTGCCCAGGTCTTCGAACGTTTCTACCGGGTTGACTCGTCGAGGTCTCGAGACGTCGGTGGCAGCGGGCTCGGCCTCGCGATCGCAAAGGCGCTCACCGAGGCCATGGGCGGCCGGATCTGGGCCACCAGCCCTGGAACCGGGCTGGGAGCGACGTTCTGGGTTGAGCTGCCGGCAGCCCGATCGCCTGCCGAGAGCCGGGATCGACGCCGGGCGGCCGGACCTTCGCGCGTGACCGATGAGTGAACACGGCCTCGCGACACTTCCCGTCGATTCGCGGAATCCAGCGAGGATGCGACTCGACGCCTGAGCTGGGCTGGTATACTGGGGGGGAGTATTTCCAAAGTCACCGGCCCCACCAACCAGAGATCACCCAGCCCATGCACGCTGACCACGAAACGCCGCGCGACCACGACCTGCCCGCAGGCACGGCCCCCGCCGCGCACGACCAGCAAGCGGGGACGGCCCAGACGGCGCCTGCCGCCCACGACAACGGTCACGACAAGCATGCAGTGGCGCACGACAAGCACGCCGGTCACTCCGTCGCGATGTTCCGCGACAAGTTCTGGCTCAGCCTGCTCCTGACGATCCCGGTCCTCATCTGGAGCCGTGACCCGCAGGCGTGGCTCAGGTACATGGCCCCGGAATTCCCGGGCTCCGACTGGATCCCGGCGGTGCTGGGCTCGGTGGTCTTCCTGTACGGCGGGCTCGTGTTCGTTCGAGGAGCCGTCGGCGAGCTTCGGATCCGACAGCCCGGCATGATGACCCTCATCTCGCTCGCGATCGTCGTCGCGTTCGGCACGAGCTGGTCCGGCACGCTCGGACTGTTCGAGGTCGAGATCTGGTGGGAACTCGCCACGCTCATCACGATCATGCTGCTCGGTCACTGGCTGGAGATGCGCTCGATCGCCCAGGCGCGGGGAGCCCTCACGGCGCTCGCCGAGCTGCTGCCGGACACGGCCGAGCGCGTCACCGCGCACGGCACGGAGACGGTTCCCCTCGCGGAGCTCGCCGTCGGCGACGTCATCCTCGTCCGGCCGGGCGCCCGGATTCCGGCCGACGGGGTTGTCGACGAGGGATCCGCAGATGTCGACGAGTCGATGATTACGGGCGAGTCGCAGGCCGTCGCCAAGGAGCGCGGCGATCGGGTCGTCGCCGGCACCGTCGCGGCTGGCGGGAGCCTCCGGGTTCGAGTAGCGGCCGTCGGTGAGGAAACTGCGCTTTCGGGGATCATGCGAATGGTCGCGGCCGCGCAGGCCTCCGCCTCGCGCGCGCAGGCGCTGGCCGATCGCGCCGCCGCGATCCTCTTCTACGTCGCCCTCGCCGCCGGCGGGCTGACGCTCGCCTACTGGTGGCTCCGGGGCGACCCCGAAGGGGCCCTCGTCCGCACCGCGACGGTCCTGGTCATCGCCTGCCCCCACGCGCTCGGGCTTGCCATCCCACTCGTGATCGCAATCTCGACCTCGCTCGGCGCGCGGAACGGCCTCCTCGTGAAGAACCGCATCGCGCTCGAGCGGGCACGCGAGCTCGACGTGATCATCTTCGACAAAACCGGGACGCTGACAATGGGGCGTCCGGCCCTGGCGGCTATCTCCGCGGCCGGCGGGATGGACGAAGCCGGCGTCCTGCGCCTGGCGGCGTCGGTGGAGGCCGACTCCGAGCATCCGCTCGCCCGGGCGATCGTCGCCGCCGCGTCGGAGCGCGGGGGCGATGTCCCCACCGCCACGGCCTTCGAGGCGCTCACGGGCCGCGGGGCACGAGCAACAGTAGAAGGGCACGTGGTGGCCGTGGGCGGGCCGCGCCTGCTCGCCGACCTCGGCCTGGAGCCCGACCCGGCAAGCGAGGTCTGGGCCCGCGATGGTCGCACCGTGCTCCACGTGGTGGCCGACGGCGCCGTCGTCGGCGCGCTCGCGATCGAGGACGAGATCCGGCCTGAGTCTGCCCAGGCGATCGAACGCCTCCACGCGATGGGCATCACGGTCGCCATGATCACCGGCGACGCCCAGGCGGTCGCGGACTCGGTTGCGCGACGGCTCGGGATCGACGAGGTGGCGGCCCAGGTCCTGCCCGAGGACAAGGCCGACGCCGTCCGCCGGTTCCAGCAGGGCGGCCGCAAGGTCGCCATGGTCGGGGACGGCGTGAACGATGCCCCGGCCCTCGCGACCGCCGATGTGGGGATCGCGATCGGCGCCGGGACGGACGTTGCCGTCGAATCGGCCGGCATCGTCCTGGTCCGCAGCGACCCACGGGACGTGGTCGGCGCGATCGAGCTATCCCGGGCGACCTACGCGAAGATGATCCAGAACCTCGTCTGGGCGACCGCCTACAACCTGGTGGCGATCCCGGTGGCGGCGGGGGTGCTGGTGCCGTGGGGCATCGACCTGCCCATGGCCGTCGGCGCGATCGCGATGAGCCTCTCCACGATCATCGTCGCCGCCAACGCCCAGCTTCTACGGCGGCTTCGGCTGCGGAGCGAGCCCGTGGCCGGCCACCAGGCTTCCCAGCCTGCGTGAGGCGAGGCCTTGCCGACGACGGCGAGCCGGAGTTCGCCATCCCGCGCGACCTGCCCGAGGTCAGCGAGCGCCCGGAGCGGCCCGCCCGCGACCTCGGTTGAGTGGCTGGCGTGCCCTCAACGCCCACGAGTGCGACGAGCTTCGCCTCGGCGACCCGCTGGGCGAAGCTTTACGGCGTAACCGGTCCTGACGCCGCCACCGGCAGGGCAGCGACGAGGCCCAGGAACACCGCGCTCGCGATCGCCGTTCCGGCCTGCAATCGGCGTCTCACTGCCGTTCCCCTCTCTCGTGATGCGATGGAAGTGTTCGACCGACAAGGTCGGGTGGACGAAGAGGAGTCTGCCTTCTGACGCCGGCTTTCGCGCTTAGCGGGGCGACGTGTCAGTGGCCGTCTCGCGGCATGGGGAATCGGGTCCTCTGGCCCCCAGCATGGGGATCGGCGGCATCTAGGCGGCTCTTGACGATGCTCGTGCAGCCCCGACCATTGAACGGCGCGCGCGATGTGCATTGCGTCGTCGAAAACCGAAGGAGCATCGACGAGGCCGGATGACCGAGCACATTCACCAGGGGCATGGGCACGAGCGCGACGATTCACACGACCACGATCCTGCTCATGAGCCCGCCCATTCCCACGAGTACGCTCACCCGGAGGGGTGGCTGCGGCGCGTGGTCGGGATCTTCGTTGGCCACAGCCACGACCCGGGCGACTCGATCGACGATGCGCTGACCGGCGACGCGCGCGGGATCCGCGCTCTCAAGCTCTCGCTCCTGGCTCTCGGGATCACGGCCGTCGCGCAGCTCGCGGTCGTGATCGTCTCGGGCTCGGTCGCACTGCTCGCCGACACGATCCACAACTTCAGCGATGCGCTCACGGCGATCCCGCTGTGGATCGCCTTCGCCATCGGGGGACGGGCCGCCTCCCGCCGCTACACCTTCGGCTACCGGCGCGCGGAGGACCTCGCCGGACTCTTCGTCCTGCTCATGATCGCGGGCTCGGCCGTGCTCGCCGCGTTCGAGTCGATCAGCCGGCTCGTCAACCCGCAGCCGATCACGAACATCCCGATCGTCCTCGCGGCCGGCGTCATCGGCTTCCTCGGCAACGAGGCGGTTGCCCTCTACCGGATCCGGGTCGGGCACTCGATCGGCTCGGCCGCGCTGGTCGCCGACGGCTACCACGCCCGGACCGACGGACTCACCTCGCTCGCGGTGGTCGGTGGCGCGCTCGGGGTCGCCGCCGGCTACCCGCTGGCTGATCCGCTTGTCGGGCTGCTCATCACCGCGGTCATCCTCGTCGTGCTCAAGCAGGCCACGGGCCAGATGCTCGGGCGGCTGATGGATGCCGTGGAACCCGAGCTCGTCGAGCAGGTCGAGTCGATCGCCGCCTCGGTGCCCGAGGTCCAGTCGGTCGATCGCCTGCGCCTGCGCTGGCTGGGCCACGCGCTCGAGGCGTCGATGGCGATCACCGTCGATTGCGACCTGAGCGTCGCCGAGGGACACCGCGTCTCCGAAGAGGTGCGGCACCGCTTGCTCCACGAGGTGCACAGGCTCGACACCGCGGTCATCCACGTGAACCCGTGCGGGCACGCCGGCGAGGACCCGCATGCGATGACACGGCATCACGACCCGCTGTCTGGGCCCCCGTCGATCGAAGTCGCCCAAGGAGGAGCAGGGCGATGAAATGGGTCACCCGCGAGCACCCCAGAACCGACCGGATCGCCTGCCCATGGCTGATCCGGACGTTCATCGACCCCCGGCGCCGAGATCGTCTTCGTGCCCCGTGACCAGGTGCTGGCGTACGCGGAGCGTGAAGGCGCGACGAGCTTCGATGCCCCGGGCGCGACCTACACCCACCGCGACGGGCTGTGGTCGTTCGAGGTCCTGATCGCAGAGCACGGGCTCGGCTCCGACCCGGCGCTTGCCTTGATGGCCAGGGTCGTCCACGGCGCCGATGTCGCCGAGGACCGCGACGCGACCCCGCAGTCCCGCGGCCTCCTCGCGATCGCGGACGGGTTCGCGCTCCTCGACGTCGACGACCAGCGCCAGCTCGAGCTCCCCGTCTACGACGCGCTCTATGCGTGGGCGAAGCACGAGGTGGCATCGGGCGCGGGCTGACCCGAGGGGCGCGCGACCTCGGGCGCCCCTCTGACAGTCGATGGCCGCGTGCTTGTCGTCTTGTCGCACGCGTTCGGCCTCGCCCAGAGGCCCGAACCGCGAGCGTTAGCAGGCTGGGATCAAACGTAACACCAGCCGCTGAGTCCTATGGCGCTGCATCCACAAGCTGCCTCACGCCGGCCGGAGCGCCGCTTTGTCTGCTATCGGCTCGCTGCGAAGCTTCAGTCGCCGAAGGAGCTGGGCGTTTGAGGCCACGATGATCGTCGAGAGGCTCATCGCGATCGCGCCGCCGGCCATCGGCAGGTCGATGCCCCACGGCACCAGCACGCCCGCGGCGACGGGGATCGCCACGAGGTTGTACGCGGTCGCCCAGGCGAGGTTCTGGATCATCTTCGCGTAGGTGGCCCGGGACAGCTCGATCGCCCCGACCACGTCCCGCGGGTCGCTGCGGACCAGCACGATCCCCGCCGATTCGACGGCGACGTCCGTCCCGGCGCCGATCGCGATCCCCACGTCGGCGGTTGCGAGAGCCGGTGCGTCGTTCACGCCGTCGCCGACCATGGCGACCTTCCGGCCGCCCTGCTGGAACCGGCGAACGGCATCGGCCTTGTCCTCCGGCAGGACCTGGGCCGCGACCTCGTCGATCCCGAGCCGTCGCGCGACGGAGTCCGCGACCGCCTGCGCGTCGCCGGTGATCATGGCGACCGTGATGCCCATCGCATGGAGGCGCTCGATCGCCTGGGCCGATTCGGGCCGGATCTCGTCCTCGATCGCGAGCGCGCCGACCACCGCCCCATCTGCCACCACGTGCAGCACCGTCCGGCCTTCGGC
>DATCGK010000401.1:0-2893 GCA_036508975.1 Candidatus Limnocylindrales bacterium | reverse complement strand
AACCCCCGCCGAACCGTATTCATGGTGGCCAAGCTCGTGGGCGGCCGTGAAACGCAGGCGCGGGAGGTAGACATCGCTGTTCAGGAGAACGGCCGCAAAGTCGGGGCGGCGGACGTAGGCGCCCATCGGGCCGTGCTCGCCCAAAGGCCTCACGAAGACGACGATGCCTGCCTCAGCCAGGACTGCGGTGACGTCAGCAATGGGCGCTAGCCCGAGATGGAGGCGCTCCCTGACCTGTACGGAGCGCCGGTCGACTTCCGCGAAGTCGACCATGGTCAGGCGATGCTGCGCAGGAACTCGTAATCCCGGACGAGTCGGGCGAGCTGGCGAATCGCCGCGGCGGTCTCCGCCGAGGACGCGTCCCCCGCGCGGAGCATCACTTCGATGTCCTCGTCCTCGGGAAACAGGAAGAAGTCCATCGGGCGACCCAATGCTCGGGCAAGTGCTTCGAGGCTGGCGGTCGAGACCTCGCCTCGGCTTTCAGCGTCGTCGATGACTTGCCGCGTCAGGCCCGTCGACGCCATGAGGTCTTCCGCTGACAGACCGGCCTCGCCGCGGGCTTGGCGCACCCTGGCGGCCACTCCCTGTGCGAATCCCGTCGCTGTCGTCACCCGCTCCTCCAAGTTATCCACATACCATCAACACCCAGCGGGCTGCCGTGACAATGATGCACGACTCGCGGCGAGTCAACAAGCAGCCCGACTGGAGCACCGCGGTCGCAAGTTTGGGGGGGGTCGATCAATGAGGCTCCAGACTGGGGACGACGAGCCAACCCTCGGCCCGTCCGGCGTAGATGAGTTGCTCGGTAGTGAGGCCCGACCGCGCTCGCAGGTCGGCGAGGTGGCGTTTCACCGTGCTGGGCCGAATGTTCACGAGCTCGGCGGCGTCCGAGACCGACCCTCCGGCGGCGACATAGGCGGCGAGGACGTCTACCTGACGCTGAGTCGCATGTCGCGAGAACGCGCCGCGCAGGTAGCCGTCCCTCATGCGCTTCGTGCCCTCGCCAGGAGGAGATCCCGGGGGTCCGGTTGATCATCACGAAACGCAGCGATTGCTGAGTTAAGGAGGCGCTAGCCCACTTGAGCCTCCGACCTTTCGCCCCACGAGCTCTGCCGGCGCAGCAGAATGTCCGAGTTCGAGGCGCCGGCTCTTGGTCGAGGACCTGAGTCGCAGACCGGGACGCCCCCGGCCGGCCGCGCGCGAGAATTGCCGCTCGGCCTCGAGGGCTATGCTCGTGCCGTGTCCGGTCTGTCCGCCGAGGTTCGACCATGATCGATTCCGCCGCCCCCGCCACGCTCGTCGTCAACGGAGTCCTGCGCCCCGTCCCGCAGGGACCCGACCGCTCCCTGTTATTCGTCCTGCGCGACGAGCTGGGCCTCACGGGTGCGAAGCCCGGATGCGGCGAGGGCGCATGCGGCGCCTGCACCGTGCTGCTCGATGGCGAGCCGGTCAGGGCGTGCCAGGTGCACCTCTCCGAGGTCTCCGGTCGGACCGTCAGGACCGTCGAGGGGCTCGCCGCCGACGGGATGCTCCACCCGGTCCAGCAGGCGTTCCTCGAGGTCGGGGCCTTTCAGTGCGGGTACTGCACGGCCGGGATGGTGATGAGCGCGGTCGCGCTGCTCGAGCGCGAACCCGATCCCGACGACACACAGGTGCGGGAGGCGCTGCATCCCAACGTCTGCCGCTGCTGCACCTACCCGAGGATCGTGCGCGCCGTGCATCGTGCCGCCCTGCTGGCTGGTCCGCCAGCCGGCGACGACACGCCTGGGTCCGGTATTCCGCAGTCGTTGGCCGCCGCGGTCGCCGACGAGCGACCGACCGACGACTGGAGGCCGCGCCTGCCGTGGGACCTGGCGCCGGCCGCCGAGCGCGACTGGTTCGACGTGCTCCCGCCCGGCCTGGTCGCAGTCCACGAGCCGGCGCCCTCGCACGACGAGTGGACGACGAGCGCCGGCGCGTGGCTGCACGTCGGCGAGGACGGAGCCGTCACCGCGTTCACCGGCAAGGTCGACGTGGGCCAGGACAACCGGACTGCCCTGTCCGTGCTCGTCGCGGACGCCCTGCGCGTGCCGCTGTCGGCGGTGCGGCTCGTCATGGGCGACACCGACCTCTGCCCGTATGACGAGGGCACGTTCGGCAGCCGGTCGATGCCCGACGCCGGTAAGCTCCTGCGTCGGGCCGCGGTGGGGGCGCGCGCCACGCTCGTGCGGCTCGCGGCCGCCCGGTTCGGCGTTGATCCCGCCACGGTCGTCGCGTCGGACGGCGCCGTCCGCGACGTTGCAGGCGGCCGCACCATGGCGTACGAGGACCTCGTGCGCGGTCTGCGCCTGGTGGAGAGGATCGACGCCGTCGACGACGACGCGCTCGGTGGTGAGGCCAAGCGGTTGGCCGGGCGGCCCGCCGGTCGCGTGACCGGCCCCGCGATCGTGACCGGTGTGCGCCGCTACCCGTCCGATCTGTCCGTCCCCAGGATGCTCCACGGCCGCGTGCTCCGGCCGCCGGTGCCGGGCGCGACGCTCCATCGGGTCGACACGGCGGCAGCGGCTGCGCTGCCGGGCGTGACCGTCGTCCGCGACGACGGCCTCGTCGGCGTCGTGGCGCCCAGCCCGTTCCTGGCCGGGCGGGCGCTCGGCCAGATCGCGGCCGAGTGGGATCGCCCGGCGCTGCCGTCCGGCGACGGGCTCGTCGCATGGCTCCGCGAGCACCCGATCGAGGAGGAAGAGGGCTGGGGCGGGCCGTTCCACCGCGAGATTCATGACGTCGACGCCGCGCTGGAGATCGCGCCGACGTACCTGGCCGCGACGTACACGACGGCCTACATCGCCCACGTCCCCCTCGAGACGCGGGTCGCCCTCGCCGCCTGGCACGAGGACGGCCGGCTCACTGTCTGGAC
>DATCGK010000400.1:0-11210 GCA_036508975.1 Candidatus Limnocylindrales bacterium | reverse complement strand
GATTCGGCAGCCTCGCGCTTGGGCGCAGAGCCGCCGAGAGCGCTCCGGGGCGCCGCCACGATCCGGGCGGGCTCAGCGCCCATGCCCAGGACGCCGCGGCTGCCGGGCGTGAGGATCTCGAAGTCGAGGTCACCAAGCCCGACCGCGAACTGGTCGCAGGCGGCCTTGATCGCCTCTTCGACCGACTTGCCAGTGAATTCCTGGTATTCGCTCATGTCAGCGTCGTCTCCCTCGTCGGCCGCCGCGCGAGCGGTTGGGCCGGATCGTCGATCGGGCGGAAAGGTCACGGTCGACAGCTTTCGAGCGCTCCGCCGCGCTCGTGGATTTACCGGGGGGAAGTGGCTTTGGCTCGGGCAGCTTCACCGCGTACCGCGGCGAGTGGTTGAGCGCAAATGAGGGGTGCCAGCCGAACAGCGGGAACGTCCCGCCGAAGCCGACGACAAGGTATGCCTGCCCGATCTGGATCACCGTGGAGAAGATCCAGTACAGGAACAGGCCTGCCGGCAGCATGTTGCCGTACAGGATGGAGATGAGCGGCAGGAAGTAGGCCATCTGCCGCTGGACCTTCGCATTGGGATCGTCCGCCATGCGCGGATCCTGGGGCGGGAGCATCTGGCGCGAAGACACCAGCTGGGTCAGGGACGAGATGATGGCGAGGATGCTGATCCCGAAGCCCAGGATGTAGATGCCGGTGGTCATCGGCTCCGGGAAGCTCCAGTTGATCCCGAACACGACCGGATTGAGACACGGGTTCATGACCTGGCCGGTGGCGTTGAAGATCGGCGCCGGGTCGCACACGATGTTGAGCGGCACGGCCAGGTTGAGGCCGAACACCTGCAGCATCGGCGTGATGTCGTAGTTGGTGAGGCCATCCCTGATCACCGAGTACATGGGGATCAGGAGGAGCATCGGGAGCAGGGAGGGCAGGCAGCCGCCGGCCGGGTTGATGCCACGCTGCTTGTAGAACTCCTGGGTCGCAGCCTGCTGCTTGACACGGTCGCCCTTGTACTTGCGCTGGATCTCCTTGATCTCCGGCTGGAGCATCTGCGTGCGCTTCGCGGAGACCACCTGCTTCCGCGTGAGCGGCGTCATCAGCAGCTTGATGATGATCGTCAGCAGGATGATGGCAACGGCGATGTTTTGGCCCACCAGCGTGTCCAGCAGAACGAGCGTGATGAACAGGACCTTGAAGATCGGCGTGAAGGCCCAGGCCAGGAGGTCCATGGGGTTGGTGCCGGGGCTGGCCGGCGTCAGCGGGGCCTGGGAGTAGCTGGGGGAGGGATTGGGCGAGCCACTGTGCGTGGCGGCACCCGGCACGCATGCCGACACGACCAGGGCCAGGACGACCAGGAACAGGATCGGCGCCAGCCGGACGAGGAGCTTCTGGAGGCGGGTCACGCGATCGTTCTCGTATCCGTTAGCGGACCGGGTCATAGCCGCCCGGGTTCCAGGGATGGCACCGGCCGATGCGCTTCGCGCCCATCCAGGACCCGCGGAGCAGCCCGTATTTCTGGATCGCCTGCTCGGTGTAGCGCGAGCATGACGGTTCGAACCTGCAGCCGGACGGCAGCCACGCGAACACGATCCGGTAGAGGCGGATCAGCCCCACCCCGATCGTGACCCCGGCTCGTCTCACGACTCCGTTTGTCCTCCGAGCACGCCCCCCGAACGGAGGACCCGGCGCAATGCTCCGACCAGCGCGTCGTGGTCGGCCTCGACGATGGCAGGCCGGGCGATGATGAGGACGTCCCAGCCGGGCTGGAACGAGGGCGCCATCACCCTGAGCACCTCGCGGATCCGGCGCCGGGCGCGGTTCCGGACTACGGCTCCTCCGAGCCGCTTGCCGGTCGCGAACCCGAACCGGGTCTGGTCAAGGTCGGTCCGGGAGAACCGTCCGACCAGCAGCGGGTGCGTCCTCGTGACGCCTCCCTCCGCCAGCCTGGCGAAGTCGCCCGGGCGAGAGAGCATGACGAGCCGCAGCGAGTTGTGACTGCGCTCGCCGGTCAGGCCGAGAGCTTCTGCCGGCCCTTCGCGCGCCGCGTCGCGAGCACGCGTCGGCCGCCCGGAGTCTTCATTCGGGCGCGGAACCCGTGTTCCTTGGCGCGATGACGCTTCTTGGGCTGGAATGTCGGCTTGCCCATCGGGACTGTCCGTGATCCTCTCCGTCCGGCCCTGGGACCCGGAAGCTCCGACCCCTAGAGGCACGCAAACGCGCCGAGCGCTCGGGAGCGCGGCGGCGCGTGTTCGTCCGGTGGATGATATGGCGCCATCGGAAGGGGTGTCAAACGGGGCACCGGCTGGTGATCGGCCGCGCGCACGAGCGCGCGAGCGGTTTCCACCCCGGGCGCGGCGTCCGGCCGAGGGTGGTCGCGGGAACGCCGTCCGGGGCGACCCACAGCCGGTCCGGCCGCGGCGCACGGGGCCACGCACGATACCCCATGGGGGTATGCAGGAATCGCCTTGCGACCCCCCCGAGAGCCGGTGTATTGTTCGGCAGCCTCAGGCGCCGGGACGCCATCGGGGACCCGGCAACGGGGACCGGACGTCGGCTGAGCGGTGCCTGTTGGGAATCGCACCCGCGACCTCCGCGAGCATTCCCCTCGTTCGGGACCGCGGTCGGCGCTACCCATCACAAGCCACGTCAAGCCCAGGGTCACGATCGCAGATGGACGCGAAGCAGGTCTGGCGCGCGGCGCTTGGAGAACTGCAGGTCTCCCTGTCGCCCGCCAACTTCGAGACCTGGCTTCGTGATACCTACCTCGTCGAGGTGGACGACCAGCGGTTCCGGATCTCGGTTCCCAACGGCTTCGCGAAGGACTGGCTCGAGTCGCGGTACCGCCCGCTGATCTCCCAGACCCTCGCCCGCGTCGTCGGCTACAGCGTCCAGGTCGAGTTTGTCGTCAGCACCGCCGGCGAAGGCCAGCTGCAGGCAGCCCCCGCGGCAGCGCAGGCTGTCAGGGTCGAGCCGACGCGCGTGGGCGCCCCGGAGGGTGCCGGCGGCGGGGCGACCTACCTCAACGCCCGCTACACGTTCTCGAACTTCATCGTCGGGTCGGCCAATCGCCTTGCGCACGCGGCCTCGCTGTCCGTGGCCGAGCGCCCCGGGCACGCGTACAACCCGCTGTTCCTGTACGGCGGCGTCGGCCTTGGCAAGACGCACCTGATGCACGCGATCGGGAACGCGGTCGTCGCGAAGTTCCCGCGCAAGCGCGTCGTCTACGCCACGTCCGAGAAGTTCACCAACGAGTTCATCACGTCGATCCAACAGGGCCGCATCGACGAGTTCCGGGCCCGCTACCGCCGGATCGACCTGCTCCTCATCGACGACATCCAGTTCATCGCCGACAAGGAACGCACCCAGGAAGAGTTCTTCCACACGTTCAACACCGTCCACGAGGACGGCAAGCAGATCGTCCTGTCGTCGGACCGTCCGCCCAAGGCCATCCTCACGCTCGAGGAGCGGCTGCGGAGCCGCTTCGAGTGGGGCCTGATCGCCGACCTCACCGCCCCGGACCTGGAGACGCGGATCGCGATCCTGCGCGCCAAGGCCGAGGAGCAGGGCACGCCCATCACCTCGGACGTGATCGAGTTCATCGCCCGCAAGATCGTGTCCAACATCAGGGAGCTCGAGGGCGCGCTCAACCGGATCGTCGCCTACGCCTCCATGGGCGCCATGCCCATCTCGATCGAGCTGGCCCAGGCCGTGCTCTCGAACGTGCTCTACAACCCGAAGAAGCGCCAGGTCACCCCGGAACGGATCGCCCAGGCGGTCTCGGACTACTACGGCGTCGCCATGGAGCAACTCCGCGGCCAGAAGCGCGAGAAGAGTATCGTCGTCCCGCGGCAGATCGCCATGTTTCTGATGCGCGAGGAGACGGACGTCTCTCTCCTGCGCATCGGCGCGGAGCTGGGCGGCCGGGATCACTCGACGGTCCTCCATGCCTGCGACAAGATCAACCGCGAGATGCAGGTCAACGACGAGATGCGCCGCGAGGTCGCGGCGGTCCGGGAGCTGATCTACTCCGAGTGATCGCGCGGCCTCGTCGCGCGGCTCGGGCCGTTCGTGGGGTCTTGGTGCGGGCCGCTCCTGGGGTCTCGCGGCTCGGGCCGTTCCTGCCAGCCACCGGGGCTTGCTGGCAGCGCCGGGAGGCTGCACCGGGACGACGCCGGGGTGACGCGGCGGCTGTCCAACCGGGTCGCGACCGAGTCGAGCCAGGGGACAGCCGGTGGACAAGTGCCGGATCCGGGTGACAGGAACCTGCCATCCGGGGGGCTCCGTCGGGGACAACCATGCCGGCTGGAGACCCCGGTGGGGACAACTCCGCCACGTCGGGTCGCTCGTCCACGATCCCGTCCCCGGTCCGTCCCCGGGTTCGCCCCCACCGGTCCACAGGGCCGGGCTTCCGGTGAACACCGGGGCCCCGCACGAACGAGCGTGCCTATCCCCCAAATCCACGGCATGATGATGATGATGACGGAATGAGAAGATAGGACGATCATTCCACCCCTACAGACCCCCACGCGGGGCGAGACTGCCGGTCGTCAGGCACCGGGACCACCCACGACCCGCTGCCCGCCAATCGCCTGCCCACAAGCGCTGCTGGAGACAACCCGACGTGAAACTCTCGGTCATGCAGGAGAACCTGGCTCGCGGCCTCTCCGTGGTTTCCAGGGCCGTCTCCAGCCGAAGCACGCTGCCCGTGCTCGCGAACGTCCTCCTCCGGACCGAGGACGCGGGCCTCAAGCTGACCGCGACGAACCTCGAGATCGGCATCACGTACTGGGTCCCGGGCAAGATCGAGACCGACGGGGCCACCACGGTCCCGGCACGCCTGCTCACCGACCTCGTGAGCTCGCTCCCGGGCTCCGAGAAGGTCGACCTCGAGCTCCAGGGTCTGGACACGCTCCATCTGCGCTGCGGGCGTTTCGCGACCCACGTCAAGGGCATCGACGCGGACGAGTTCCCGACGATCCAGACCGCAGGTGAGCGCCCGACGACACGCATCTCCCAGAGGGTCCTCAGGAAGGCATTGGCGGAGACGGCCTTCGCCGCGGCCAGCGATGAGGCCCGGCCGATCCTGACCGGCGTGCTGGCGAAGTTCGAGGGCAGCCGGCTGACCCTGGCCGCCGCCGACAACTACCGGATCGCGGTCCGCACCATCGACATCCTGGACCCGGTGGAGGCGACCTCGGTGGTCATCCCTGCCCGGGCGCTCAACGAGCTCAGCCGGATCCTCTCCGACACGGACGATCCCGTGGAGCTGGTGCTCGCCACTTCCCGCAACCAGGTGCTGTTCCACCTCGACGGGATCGACCTCGTCTCCCGTCTCATCGACGGCCAGTTCCCGAACTACCAGCAGGTGCTGCCGGCGAGCCACGCCTCCCGGGCCGAGATGGACCGCGAGGAGCTGCTGCGAGCCGTTCGTCCGGCCGCGCTGATCGCCAGCTCGTCGGCCAACATCGTCAAGCTCCAGGTGGGCGGCGAGGGGTCCGGCATCATCGTCACCGCCACCGCCGAGGTCGGTGACTACACGGGTGACGTCGAGGCGACCGTCGAGGGTGACCCGACGACGATCGCGTTCAATGCCCGCTACCTGAACGACGTCCTGTCGAACGTGGACGCGGACCGGTTCTCGCTCGAGCTCAACGGGCCGCTCTCCCCGGGCGTCTTCCGGCCGGTGGGCGACGACGCGTACGTTCATGTCGTGATGCCCGTCCGGACCACCTCCTGACGGACGCCGCGACGGACGCCCGGCTCGACGCCCCAGCGGCGAGGCACACCACCCCGGTCCTGCGGGTGCTGTCGATCCGCGACCTCCGCGGCTACGCGGAACTCGATGCCGCCTTCGACCCTGGGCCCCAGCTCGTCTGGGGACCCAACGCGGCCGGCAAGACGAGCCTGCTCGAGGCGATCGTCCTCCTCGCCTGGGGCCGATCCCACCGCACGTCGACCGAAGGTGAGCTGGTCCGCTGGGGCCAGGAGCTGGCCCGGGTCGAAGCCCGCGTGGGGCGGCCGGACACCGAGCCCGAGGCCCGCGACGCGGTCGAGGTCGCTCTCGTCCGGACGGCCGGCGGCGGGGCGCGCAAGCGGATCCGGGTGAACGGCGTGGCACGACGGGCCGCCTCGCTCGCGGGCGTGCTGCGGACCGTGATGTTCGCGCCGGAGGACATGCTCCTGGTTGCGGGCTCCCCCTCGCTGCGGCGCGAGGCGCTGGACCGGCTGGCCGGCGAGCGATCGCCCGCGTACGTCCGGCATCTTGCCGCCTACGGCCGGGCCCTCCAGCAGCGCAACGGCCTGCTGCGCCGGATCCGCGAGGAGCAGGCGACCCGGGCAGAGCTCCGGTTCTGGGACGGCACGCTGCTCGAGGCGGGGACGGCGGTCCGGGAGGAGCGCGCACGTCTGCTCGACGCCGTCTCGGGTCCCCTGGCCGCGGCCCACGCGGAGATCGCCCCGGACGAGGCGGCGGGCGGGCGGCTTGCGCTGGCCTACGCGACGAACGCGCCCCAGCAGCCGGGCGAGACCATCCGGGACGCCCTGGCGCGGCGACTCGCGGAGACGGCCGAGAAGGAGGTCTGGAACGGCTCCACGCTGATCGGGCCGCACCGCGACGACGTGGTGTTCGAGCTGGACGGCCGCGCGCTGGCGTCGTTCGCATCACGCGGCCAGCAGCGTACGGCGATCCTCGCGTTCAAGCTCGCGGAGATGGACCTGTTGACGGCGCTCGACGGGCGCCCGCCGCTCCTCCTGCTCGACGACGTCTTCTCGGAGCTGGACCCTGAGCGCCGCTCACACCTGGTTCGCCGGATCGCGGAACTGCCGCAGGTCTTCGTCACCACCACCACGCTCGACGACCTCGACCCCGCCCTCCGATCGGTTGGGACCGCCTGGGCGGTCACCGCATCGGCCGACGGAACGGCCCACCTCGAGCGCGGCGGCTGAGACCGGACCGGTGAGCGACGACCCTGAATCGGCACGCCGCCGCCGTCGGCCGGACCGGATCGGTGATCTGCTGCCCGAGGCCGCCCGGCGGCTCGGCCTGGAGAAGGAGCTCCGGCTCGCCCGAGCGATCACCACGTGGGATGCGCTCGTCGCGGAGCTCGTGCCGCCGGCCGTGGGTGCCTGCCACCTGGTGCGCCTTGAGCCGGATGCCCTGGTGGTCGCCGCAGAGGAGCCGATCGTGGCAGCGGAGCTGCGGATGCGGGCCCTCGAGCTGCTGGAAGCGTTCGCGGCGGCACCGGGCGGTGCCCGGGTCCGCTATCTCCGCATCCAGGGCGCCGACGCGGATACCCGGAACCGCGGAGGTCCGCGCGTATAATCCGGGTCCTGCCGCGGGGGAGAGACCGCCGCGTCACCCGACGACCGCGGCGGTCGTCGCTGTACCCATGAGGCTCACCTTTTGGCCGCCCGTCTCCAGCTGAAGCTCGGCGCCGTCACGGAGCAGGATCGGCTTCCCGATTCGCCCGACACGGTTGTCGTGGTGGAGCCGTCCGTCGGGTCCGTGGGGCGCACCAAGGGCAACCTGTACCTGCTCGTGACATCCCGGATCACGGGGCCGCGTGCGCGGGAGGCGACCCGCGTCGTCGCCGACACGATCCGCAACGAGTACTACTACGACGAGTCGGCCGGAATCCGGCAGTGCCTGACCAAGGTTCTCGGCATCGCGAACAAGCGCCTCGCGCACCAGCGGGACCGCTATGCGCTCGGCCACCAGGAGGACGGTGCGGGCCCGATCGGCGTGGCGGTGGCCGTGGTCCGCGGCCGCGAGCTCTACGTCGCCACCGTGGGCCCCGCCGAGGCGTACCTCATCCGCCAGGCGAGGCTGTCCACCCTCCCCGACCCGAACGGGGAGCGCGGCATGCCGGCCGCCGAGCTGGAGCCCGAGGTCTGGCGTGGCGAGCTGTCCGTTGGCGACTCGCTCTGTCTCGTCTCGGCCAACGTGGTCGCCCGGGTCGGGACGGACACCCTCAAGGACGCCCTTGTCACCCTTCACCCGCAGTCGGCGATCGAGCACCTCCACGCCCGGTTCGTCGCCGCGGATGGCCACGGCAGCGACGGCGCGTTCGCCTTCGAGGCCACCGAGGTCGGGGCCACGCAGAAGGCGCGGACGCTGGTCCCCGTGCGACCCGACGAGCCCCTGGCCGGTGCGCCCGACCGATCCCCCATCCCGCTCGCCGACTCCGTGACCGCCGGCGCCGCCGCGATCGGCGCGTCCGCCACGCGGGCCCGCGACGCCGCCGGCAATGGCTTCCAGCGGTTCGTCTGGTGGATCCAGGACCACCTCCCGCACCGGCGGCGGGGCGCTACCCGTGTCAGCACCGCCTCGTCACGGATGGAGACCCAGCGCCGGGCCGCCGTGGCCCTCCTGGCGTTCGTGACCGTGGGCGGTGCCCTTGCCCTCGGCGTCTACGCCGTCGGTGGCCAGCGCACCTCCACCGAGACGATCCGGTCCTTCAAGGCGGGCCAGCAGGCGTTCGAGGCGGCCCAGAAGGCCCTGGCCGCCGTGAGCGGCCCGGGGATCGACCTCATTGCCAACGATCCCAAGCGCGCGCTCGAGCTGCTCTCCACCGCGTACGCCGAGCTCGACAAGGCCGAGAAGGCCGGCTATCCGCTCGCCCAGATCGTCCCATTGCGGCAGACTGCGCTCGACGGCCTCGATCGCCTGTACGGCGTGGTCAAGGTTGCCTCCACCGACCTGTTCACGTTCCCGGCCGGGCAGGCTCCCGTCTCGCTGACAGGACTCGTCCGCGGGTCGGATGGGGCGCCCTACGTGCTTGACGCCGCCGGCAAGACGGTCTGGCGCATCGACCTCGCCAAGAAGACGGCCACCGCGGTCATGAAGTCCGGCCAGAAGGCATCCGCGACGAAGGTCGCCGACCCGACGTTCATCACGACCGGCGGCCCCGACGTCCTGGTCCTGGACTCGAAGAACGTGCTCTGGCGCTGGCGGCCCGCGAACGCCAAGGGGAAGGGAACCCTGGGCAAGATCAACGTCGAGGGATCCGCGTCCTGGGGCAATGACATCCTCGACTTCTCCACGTTCGTCGCCAACTTCGATGCGGCGCTCTACAAGCTCTACATCGTTGACCCGTCGGAGCAGAACATCATGGTCATGTCGCCGCGCAGCGACGGCTCCGGCTACTCGGGGCCCCCACTGCCGCGGCTGCCCACGGACCGCCCGGTGGGCGGGATCACGAACCTCCTGATCGACGGCGATATCTACGTTGCGGAGAACGGAGCCGTCGCGCGCGTGATCCCGGCTGCGGGCTGGCAGGTGAAACCGCCCCCCGACACGCAGCTCCGGCCGACGTCCAGGTACACGCTGCTCTCGTCGCCCGACCGGTCCGACGGGTCGTCCAGCCGCCGGCAGGGGATCCTCTACGCCTTCGACGCGGAGAACCACCGGCTGGTCGCGTTCAACAAGGCCGACGGGGCCTACGTGGCGCAGTACCAGCTGGCCGGCGGCAATGATGCCTGGGCCGGCCTCACGGGCATGACCGTGATGGTGTCCCCCGACGAGACGGTGCCGCCCACCCTGTGGTGGATCTCTGCCACGGGCCTCCACACGGTGACCCTGGCCGCGGCCGGGGACGGATCCGGCGCCTCGCCCTCTCCCGCGGCCAGCACCCGGGCGTCGGCCGCCCCCACGAAAGCCCCCAAGCCGACCCCGACGCCGAACCCGACCAAGAAGCCGTGACCCGGGGCGTCCGCCCGTGATGCCCAGCCGGTGATCCCGCTCCGCGACGCCAACCCGACCCGCCGCACGCCGGTCGTCACGCTGGCGCTCATCGCGCTGTGCATCGCCACCTTCGGGTACGAGCTGGTGGTCCTGGCCCAGGGCGGCGAGCCGGCGCTCAACGAGCTGTTCGAGACCCGCGGCCTCATGCCGGCGGGGGTCGGGGCCGCGATCAGCAGCGGGAACCTGCTGTCCGAACCGGTGCTGGACGTCTTCACGAGCATGTTCCTCCATGCCGGCTGGCTGCATCTGCTGGGGAACATGCTGTTCCTGTGGATCTTCGGCGCCAACGTGGAGGACCGCGTTGGCCGGGCCCGGTTCCTGATCGTGTTCCTCGTCGGGGGCGTCGTGGCGGATGCCGCGCAGATCCTGTCGGACCCCACGTCCGATGCCCCGATGATCGGCGCCTCCGGCGCGATCGCCGCGGTGCTCGGCGCCTACCTCGTGCTGTTCCCCCGAGCCCGCATCCAGTCGCTGGTGTTCCTGGGCTTCTTCTACCAGCTGATCGCCGTCCCGGCCCTCATCGTGCTCGGGTTCTGGTTCCTGCTCCAGGTCGCGGACGGGATCGGGTCGCTGGGTCCCACGACGGTCGTTGACGGGGGCGTCGCGGTCTTCGCCCACATCGGCGGTTTCGTGGCCGGGGCGCTGCTGGCGCTGCCGTACCGGCTCCGCGCGCCACGCGTGGGATAATCCGGGCATGGCCGAGGACCCCGTGAACGACATCGCCATGGTCGTCGATAGCGTGCGCGTGCACATGCCGACGGGCCGCCACGTGCTGCTGCTCAAGGAGATCGGGCTCGGGCGGATCCTGCCCATCTGGATCGGGCCATGGGAAGCCAGCGCCATCGCGGCGCACCTGCAGGGCGTTGAGCCGGAGCGGCCGCTGACGCACGACCTGTTCGCCGCGGTGCTGCGCGACACCTCGGTGCGGCTGGACCGGGTGCTGATCTCCAGGCTCGCCGAGGAGACGTTCCACGCTCGGCTGGTCCTGCTGACGGCGGATGCGCGCTACGAGGTGGACGCCCGCCCGTCCGATGCCGTCGCGCTGGCGATCCGCCTGGAGGCGCCGATCTACGCCGCCGGCGACGTCCTTGACCGCGCCGCCGCGCTTCCGGAGCCGGACGACGAGGAGGAGGGGGACGAGGTGTCGGCAGGGGCGACCTCCCGCCGCACGCGCGGGACACCCGGTTCACCCGAGACGACCGGCGAGCCGATCGACACAGCCCGCCTCGACATCTTCCGCAAGTTCGTGAACTCGCTCGACCCGGACGCCGACGCTCGCGGCGGCTCGCAGCACTGAGCCGCGATCCCCTGCTGGGTCGCGGCCGCGGCGGGCTATCCGCCCAGGATCGGCCGGCCCCGCTTCATCGCCAGGCCCCGCTTCGCCCAGAGGCGCAACCGCAGGCCCCAGAAGTCCTTCACCGCCCGCCAGATGACCGACGGCCTGGCGCCGGTCGGGGAGCCCGCCGTGCGCGC
>DATCGK010000399.1:0-3506 GCA_036508975.1 Candidatus Limnocylindrales bacterium | reverse complement strand
CGCTGGGCTCGAGGACGACGAGGGCCTGCATGGTCGCGGGCACGGCGGACATCGGGTCGACTCCTTGGGGTTCGGGGGGCGGATCTGCGGGAGACCGACCCGCCGTGACGAACCGGCCGGAGGAGCTCAGCGCGGCGGCGCGTCCTTGGCCGGATACGTGGTGGTCGTGGGCGCGGTGAACTTGTCGTAGAGCGCCCCAGCGTTGCGCTCCTGGATGTAATCCATCATGTATTCCTGCCCGATGTCCACGGGGTAACGCTCGGCGAAGGTGACCCGGGCGATGGTCTCCTCGCGGGACCAGCCCTTGGCCACGGCGACGGCGACGGCGGCCTTCCACTCGAGCATGAAGGACCGCTGGGTGGCGAGATACGACTTGGGCTGGACGGGCCCGTGGCCCGGGATCACGTGGTCGATGTCGAGGGCGCGTATCCGGTCGAGCGCGGTGATCCACTGGTCCACGTCCGAGGTCATCAGCCAGGTGGTGCACTCGGAGAAGATCGTGTCGCCGGTGAACACGGCACGCTCCTCGGGGATGTACACCGCGACCTGGCCCGGGGTGTGGCCAGGCGTATGGAGCAGGTGGAACGTGCGGTCGCCGACCCTGAGCGTCACGTCGCCGGAGAAGACGATGTCGGCCGTGCCCATGTTCGCGTAGTACGTCTCGCGGTCCGGGACCAGCGCGGCGCCGTCCGGGTCGTCCGTCGGGAGCGCCTCGAGGGCGTATTCGAACGGGTCCAGCTCCGGATACACGGTCATGAACCGCTCGTGGACGCCCTGGTGGTGGATGATCGGCCCGGTGCCCCGGAACCAGTAGTTGCCGAAGATATGGTCGACGTGGTGCTCGGTGTTGATCACGTACTGGATCACCCCGTGCTCCTCGACCATCTTCCGCATCGCGACGGCCTTCGTCGGCAGCTGCGGCGTGTCGATGACGACAGGTCCCTTTGACGTGAGCACGAAGGACGGATTGCAGCCGCGCACCTTCGTCTCGGCGAAGATGCGGTCAGTAACCTGCTGCATGGCTGGGCGCTCCCTCTCGTTACTGGGTCGCGGTCAGGCCGCCGTCCACGCCGAGGACCTGGCCGGTAACGAACCTGGCGGCGTCCGAGGCGAGGAACACAACCGGCCCGGTCATGTCGGAGGTGTCACCGACGCGGCCGAGCGGGATGCGGCCGACGACGCCTGCCTTGAAGGCGGGGTCGTCCAGCAGCATCGCGACCTGGGGGGTGTCCACGAAGGTGGGGCGGATGGCGTTGACCCGGATCCCGTGCTTGGCCCACTCGGTCGCCCACTGGCGGGTCAGGGAGCTGATCGCACCCTTCGCGGCAACGTACGCGGAGTAGCCGGCGTTGATGCCGAGGTCCGCCCGCACCGAGCTGATGTTGACGACGACGCCGCCGTTGCCGGCCTTGATCATCGCCTTGACGGCGGCCTGGGTCGCGAGGAGCGTTGAGCGGACGTTGAGCTCCATGATCCAGTCCCACGCGTCGCGCGGGTAGTCCTGGGCGTCGAACAGGACCTTGCCGGCCCCGCCGCCGACGCAGTTGACGATGATGTCCAGCTTGCCGAACCGCTCGATCGTGGCGGCGACGATCTGCTCGCAGTCGGCCTCGGTCGTGACATCCGCGCTGAGCGCCAGGACGTCCGCGCCGGCCGTGCGGAGGGTCTCAGCCGCGGCGTCGGCACGCTCCTGGGTCACGTCCACGACGGTCACCTTCGCCCCCGCGCCCGCAAGGGCCCCGGCAATGGCCGACCCGATGGCGCCGCCGCCGCCGGGCACCAGGGCCACCTTGCCCTCGAGGCTGAAGACGTCGAGATAGCTCATCTGGGCTCCCTTCCGGACGGCGTCCGTCGGCGGTGGATTCTCTGCATCATCGATTATCGAGCATACGGGACAACGCGCTCACGGTCAACGGATGCACGGCATATCGGCCGGTGTCAGCACGGTCACAACGCCCACACCCGTCACCTGCAGATCGTTCCAGGATCGCGGAACAACCGTGAAGGCGACCCTCGTGCGGTGGTTCTGCTTGCGTGGAACTACCTGCAAGGTTGCCGCGGGCCGGGGCCTCAGTCGGCGGGGGCGAAGAGCCGGGCCCAGCCGTCATACGGACGGAGGCCGATCACCTCGAATGTCAGCAAGCCGGCCCGGACGAACGGGAGCGAGCCCAGCGCCTCGCGGGCGGCGTCCTCATCCGGCGCCTCGAGGATCATGACGGTGCGGCGGACGCCGGTCCGGAAGCTGATCTCGCGCACGATCCCTGCCTGGTGGAGCTCCCAGGCCCGCCGCGCCTCGGCACGGCCCAGGGCCGCCGCCTCCACGCTGGAGAGGCCGGGGAACGTGCTGTCGACCTCGGAACCGAGAGCCAGGAAGCGCATGGGATGATCGTAGCGCGCCGTGCCCTCGCCGGACCGTCAGATCGGGACGGCGAACGCCACCACCACGACCGCGACCGACGACACGATCTCCACGATCCCGACCTGGACCGGCCTCAGCGGTTTGGGTCCCCCGGCGCGCCGACGCTGGATCACGGGCAGCGCTGCGGCCCGGGCCGCAAGTCCGAGCGCCAGGACCGCGTACGCGGGCGGCAGCCCCAGCGCTGCGAGGACCACGAGAACCACGTGGAACCCGGCCGAGAGCGCCGCGAACGCCTCGTTCCCGTGCTCGCGTAGGACGGAGCGAACCACCAGCACAGTCCCGCCCAGGTACCCGGCGGCGACCAGCGTGTACGGGATGACGCGCGCGAGCTCGAAGTCGCCGGAGACGTACGCTGCCGCCGGCACCAGCACCAGCGCCTGGGCAATCTGGGCCAGGCTGTCGGCGAGGTCCCTTCGCGTCCCCGGTTGGGCGCCCCGGTACACGATGAGCGACGTCGGCACCACCACCACGAGCGTGGCCAGCAGGGCCGGGAAGGCGGCGACCAGCAACAGCCCCAGCCCGGCGAACGCGGTGCCGTAGACGGCGATCGGGGGCCGGTATTCGGGCGGGCGCCGGGCCCGGGACCACGCCTGCAGGGTGGCCGAGAATAGGTACCCGGTCAGCGCGGCACCGGCGACCGCGAGTTGCCAGGCGTCGGATCGGCTCGCCGCCACCCCGAGGAGGACGGGCAGCAGGAGCATCGCCCAGGCCCCGTGCTGGCGGGGCACCCAGACACGATGACCGGATCGTCGGCGAGGTTCGGGACGCGGAGCTGTGGTCACGCCCCCACGCTAACGCAGAAGTTGGAGGTGGGCACACGGCCTTGGCGACACGGAAGAACCCCCGGCGGCGGGCCGGGGGTTGGTTCCGTGATCAGGTGATGGGGTGGCCAACGGGTCTCGAACCCGTAACCTTCGGAGCCACAATCCGATGCTCTGCCTATTGAGCTATGGCCACCATGAGATCAGAACGGGCGCCTAACGGCCGTCGTGGACCGCCCTGACACCGTATCTGCGCCGCGAGAGTGTACCCGACCTCGGTTCGCTGCCGGGTTGTGCCGCGGCCCCCGGAGCCCCGCTTGTCATCG
>DATCGK010000398.1:0-4408 GCA_036508975.1 Candidatus Limnocylindrales bacterium | reverse complement strand
CGTGACGTCGACGGGGAACGTGAACGGTGGCGGCGGACAATGCGGCATGAGCGTTGAGAGCGCGATCCGCACGTATGACGGCACGATCATAAAGATTCCGCTGTTCGATCTGACATGCAACCCGAGCAACGGCGTAGACCTCTCGCTGGTGACGGCCCCTGCCATCAACACGGAACCGAACTACGGTTGCCCGGCGGGTGCGCTGGGGGGCAGCGGTCAGAACCAGTGGTATCGATTCAAGAGATTCGCCAATTTCCAGCTGTGCATCAGCACCGACCTGGCGTGCACGGCGGTCGGCGTCGGCGCGTCCTATGGCGCCTACATCAGCGGCAATGACAAGGCCGTCTGTGACACCGGCAACGGCGCCACGTCCTGTCTCGTCGGCAAGTTCGTCAGCTACATCGACTCGGGGACGATCGCCGCGGGAGCCGCGCCCGGGGGCGGGACCGGTGGGGCCGTCGGGATCCAGCTGATCAAGTAGGGCGCGGAGGCCAGGGCAGTCGCCTGACCTCCGCCACCTCAGTTCCCGCCGTGCCGAACGCAGGCGGTGGTAGCCTCATCCCATGCACCCAGACCCAGCGCCGAACGGAGAGGCCGCCCCGCTCGCGCCCCGGACCGTCCGCATGGTCCGCCGGTTCGATGCGCCGCCGGCCCGGGTCTATCGCTGCTGGACGGTGCCCGAGGAGCTGATCCGCTGGTTCCCGCAGCGGGTCGAGGGCTCGCTGGCCGTGGGGACGCGCAGCACGCTGGTCTTCCCCGACCAGCGGGTCTGGTGGGACGTCACGGTCCTGGAGAGCGACCGCAGCGCGTCGGCTCACGGGTGTAGGCTCGCGACCCGATCGCCGTAGCCCCAGGGCCGGCATTCTCCGCAACTCCAGCCAACCCCTTCGCGGAGATGACTCCCGAGAACGTCAGCATCAGGGCACGGCATCCGCTCCACCCCCAGATCGCGAGGTGACGAGCGCCTCTATGCAGCGGGCGGTCCGGATCGCGGCCGTGCCCTCGGGCGCGCAGACCCCGGCTCTGCACCGGGCGCTCCGCTCTCCCGCTTCGGCTTCCCCCCGAGAGCCCAGGCAGCGCGGATAAGCGGCAAATAAGCGCCGGCTATTAGCGTCAGGCCCGGCCCCCGCTCTGCACCGCCCCGCGAGTGACAGCCGGGCTAGCGCGTGGGTGATCCGCTCGCGGCCTGGAGCGCTCAGTCGAGGGATCGGGTGGCAGGTCCGGGCTGAGGGCGCTCCGGGATTGCTCGTTTCCCTGGTGCAGTCCGGGGGAGTGGACAACATGCTACTTGTGCTGGTTCCAGCAGAGCGCCCCGAGCCTGACGTCATGCATGTCGGGAAGTCTAGGTGGGATGCCGCCGCGCGGCCGATTCGGGCGGGGCGCCCGGCGACACGCATGCCGCGACGCGGCCCGCCCGAACGCGGCCGGGAGGCACCCCCGGCATGGGTCGGTCGGCCCTGCCGGCGCGTGCTCGAAACGTGGCACGCTTGGCGTCCATCACCAACAGACCGCGCCACCATCGCTGCGTCCGCAGCCATTCCGCCGCGCGCACCGTCGCAAGGAGCCGCCCCGTGCTCGAGTCCGCTACTCCCGCCTCCACCCCCGAACGACCGGCGCCCGACGCCGCCGACCGGGCCCCCCGCCGCGGCGTGCCGATCGGGGATCGCTCGAGCGACGTGCTGGGCTACGGCCGCAACCCGCTGGATTCGTTCTTCGAGCCGGCGAGCGTCGCGGTCATCGGTGCCACGGAGAAGCTGGGGAGCGTCGGCCGGACCGTCTTCTGGAACCTGATCAGCAGCCCGTTCGGGGGCACCGTCTACCCGGTCAACCAGAAGCGCCCCAGCATCCTCGGCGTCCGCGCCTACCCGAACCTCGCGGCGCTTCCCGAGGTCCCGGAGCTCGTCGTCATCGCGACGCCGGCCACCACCATCCCGGCGACCGTCGAGGAATGCGCGGCGGCCGGCGTCAAGGCGGTCGTCATCATCTCGGCCGGCTTCAAGGAAGTGGGTCCGGAAGGGGCGGATCTGGAGCGTCGGATCCTGGACACGGCCCGGGCCAACGGGATGCGAATCGTCGGGCCGAACTGCCTGGGCGTCATGCGCCCGCCCACCGGCCTGAATGCCACCTTCGCGGCCGGGATCTCGGCCCCGGGGACGGTCGGGTTCGTCAGCCAGAGCGGCGCGCTCCTCACGGCAGTCCTCGACTGGAGCAAGCGCGAGCAGGTCGGCTTCAGCGCCGTGGTCTCGCTCGGCTCCATGCTCGACGTCGGCTGGGGCGACATCATCACCTACTTCGGGAACGATCCCGCGACCCAGAGCATCGTCGTCTACATGGAGACGATCGGGGACGCGCGCGCCTTCCTGTCGGCCGCCCGCGAGGTGGCGCTCACGAAGCCGATCATCGTCATCAAGCCGGGTCGAACGGCCGAGGCGGCCAAGGCCGCGGCCTCGCACACGGGCTCGCTGACCGGTTCCGACGAGGTCCTCGCCGCCGCCTTCCGGCGCGTGGGCGTGCTCCGGGTCGACGCCATCGCCGACCTGTTCAACGCCGCCGAGGTTCTCGCCAAGCAACCGCGCCCGAAGGGCCGCCGCCTGACGATCCTCACCAACGCGGGCGGCCCAGGCGTCCTCGCGACCGATGCCCTGATCACCGGCGGCGGCGCGCTCAGCGAGATCTCGCCGGCGACCATGGAGGAGCTCAACGGCTTCCTTCCCGGGCCGTGGAGCCACAACAACCCGATCGACATCATCGGCGACGCGGCGCCGGAGCGGTACGCGAAGGCGCTCGAGATCGCGGCCCGCGATCCGGGCAGCGACGGGCTCCTCGTGATCCTGACGCCACAGGCGATGACGGATCCGACCGCCACGGCCCGCGAGCTGACCCGGTTTGCGAAGATCGAGGGCAAGCCCGTCCTTGCAAGCTGGATGGGCGGCTCGGACGTCGAAGCCGGCGCGGCGATCCTGCGCGAGGCGGGGATCCCGACGTTCTCGTATCCCGACGAGGCCGTCAAGATCTTCAACGATACGTGGCGATTCGCCAGCCACCTGCGCCAGATCTACGAGACGCCCACGCTCCCCTCGGACGACGAGCATCCGGTGGACCGGGCGCGGGCACGGGCGCTGATCGACGCGGCCCGGGCCGAGGGCCGGACGCTCCTGACCGAGGACGAGTCGAAGGACCTCCTCGCCGCCTACGGCATCCCGATCACGGAGACGGTGGTCGCGCCGACGCCGGACGAGGCGGTCGCCGCCGCGGACCGGATCGGCTACCCGATCGTCGTCAAGCTCTACTCGCACACCATCAGCCACAAGACCGACGTCGGCGGCGTCCAGCTGAACCTCAAGGACGCGGCGGCGGTCCGCCAGGCGTACGAGTCGATCCGCGCGTCGGTGACCGAGAAAAAGGGCGCCGAGCACTTCGAGGGCGTCACCGTCCAGCCGATGGTCAACTGGACCGGCTACGAGCTGATCCTCGGCTCGTCGATCGACCCGCAATTTGGGCCCGTGCTCCTGTTCGGCATGGGCGGCCAGCTCGTCGAGCTCTTCAAGGATCGCGCCCTCGGTCTGCCGCCGCTCAACACGACGCTGGCGCGACGGATGATGGAGCAGACCAAGATCTACACGGCCCTGGGGGGTATCCGCGGCCGGCGCGGTGTGGACCTCGACGCGCTGGCGCAGCTGCTGGTCCGGTTCAGCCAACTCGTCGTCGAGCAGCGCTGGATCAGCGAGCTGGACATCAACCCGCTCCTGGCCTCGCCCGAGCGGCTCATCGCCCTCGATGCCCGGGTCGTCCTCCACGATCCCTCGATGACGGAGGAACAGCTGCCGCGCCTCGCCATCCGCCCGTACCCGCGCAAGTACGCCGGGACGTGCACGTGCAAGAACGGCGAGATCCTGCGGGTCCGTCCGATCCGTCCCGAGGACGAGCCGCTGGTGGTGGCGTTCCACCGGACGCTCTCGGAGGAGACCGTCTTCCAGCGCTACCTGGCCCACCTGGGCCTCGACGAGCGGACCGCGCACGAACGGCTCATCCGCATCTGCTTCGTCGACTATCACCGCGAGATGGCGCTCGTCGCCGAGCGGGACGACCCGGTCACCGGCCAGCCGGCGATCGTCGGGATCGGCCGCCTCAGCCGCGTCTTCGGGACCGACGACGCCGAGTTCGCGGTGCTCGTGACCGACGCCTGGCAGGGGCGGGGCATCGGGACGGAGCTGCTCCGCCGGCTCGTCGAGATCGCGCGGGCCGAAGGCGTCGCTGTGCTCGGCGCCCAGATGCGGACCGAGAACGTCGGCATGCGGAAGGCGAGCGAGCGGCTCGGCTTCACCATCAATCCCGGGTCCACCGACGTGGTGGTCCGGGCGGAGATGCAGCTCTAGGCGGCGCGCCGGCCGCGGCCCGGGATCGCCGA